>DAHVFB010000159.1 GCA_027317185.1 Deltaproteobacteria bacterium | reverse complement strand
CTACCACGGAGGCAATGACAATCCGCGCGGTGAACCATCCATGAAGGCGATTTTATTTGACCGGCTCGGCGGTCCCGAAGTGATGTATCCCGGCGAGGTGCCCAAGCCCGCGCTGCGTCCCGGCGGCGTGCTGGTGCACAACCGCGTGATCGCGGTGAACTTCGCCGATACGTTTTTCACGCGCGGCGAATATATCGTGCGGCCGGTCTTTCCCGATATCCCCGGAATGGAGTCGGCGGGCGTGATCGAGGCGGTCGCGCCCGACGTCACCGACTTGAAGCCCGGCATGCGCGTCGCCTGCATCGGGATGGGCACTTATGCCGAGTACACGCTAATCGGCCGTTCGCGCGTGATCCCGCTGCCCGACTTCATGAGTTTCGAGCAGGGCGCCGCGCTGCCGATCGCGATGCTCACGGCGTGGCACATGCTCAACACGCTGCATACCGTGCGACCCGGCGATAACGTGCTGGTCCATTCGGCGGCCGGCGCAGTGGGTATCGCGGCGGTGCAGATCGCCAAGGCGGCCGGCGCGCGCGTGATCGGCACGGTCTCGAGCGCCGAGAAGGCGGCGATCGCGCGCCAGTACGGCGCCGACGAGGTAATCGATTACGAGACGCAGGATTTTGCCGCGGAGGCCAAACGCCTCACCGGCGGGCGCGGTGTCGACCTGATTCTGGACGCGGTCGGCAAACCGACCTTCGCCCGGGGGCTTATCTGTCTGGCGACGTTCGGCCATCTGATCCTGTTCGGACGGGCGGGCGGCGCACCCGGTCCGATCGATCCGATGAAGCTGTTCGAGCGCTCGCTCAAGGTCAGCGGCTTTGTGCTGCCGCACATCTACAGCAATCGCGAGCTGATGCGCCGCGGACTCGACGACGCGTTTCGCCTGATTCGCGAGGGCCGGCTCACCGTGCCGATCGGCGGAACCTATCCGCTCGCCGAGGCCGCCACGGCCCATCGCCACGTGATGTCGCGCAGTTCGATCGGCAAGCTGATCCTGATGCCGTAGCGCGCCGCCCGGCAGCTTTAGCGCGCGCCGTCGGTCAAACAGCAAATTGCTAACGCGCGCGTGGGGTGACGACAGTAATAAACTGCAGCATCCCTACTTTATGGCGCGCGGCGCGCGGCACAGCCTTTGCTGCGATACATCTAACCGGTCTCCCGGCGGCTAGAGATAAGCGAGGGTAAGTTAGATGTATGGTCGCCTGGCTGCGCTGCAACGACGTGTGGCAGAACTGAAACTCTGGCAAGGATATGCATCATGCTCTGATACAGCCTGTGTCCGAAAATCGACAAGGAGGGAATCAGGGCAGGTTCTGCTACTCGCAATGTTCGCCATGGTCGTGCTCATCGGGTTTGTGGCTCTGGCGACCGATGTGGGTGTGATGTGGAGCGAGCGGCGCCACATGCAGACGGCGGCGGACGCGGCCGCCGTCGCGGCGGCCACCGCACTCAGAAACCGCCAAAGTACCTCGCCCGCCGCGGACAATGTGGCGGCGCTCAACGGCTTCACCAACGGCGGCAGTGGCGTAACGATAACGGTTAATAACCCGCCACTGAGCGGTATATATACCGGCAATGCGCAATACGTCGAGGTGATTATTGCGCAGCCCGAGACCACCTACTTCCTGCGCGCGCTCGGCTACAATTCGATGAACGTCAGCACCCGCGCGGTGAGCGGCGCGATGAATGGCCGCGCTTGCCTTTACGTTTTGAACCGTACCGTATCCAGCGCTCTCAACCTCGACGGGGGCAACAGCCTTACCAGCAACTGTGCAGTGATGGTCGATTCAAGCAATTCGACGGCGTTGACGAACGGAGGCACCCTTGCCGCCCCTTCCGTGGGTGTTGTAGGTGGTTACACCGGCGGCGCGGGAATACACGCGCAGACGCTGAAAACCGGAATTGCACCGTTGGGTGATCCGCTCGCCTATTTGCAGCCGCCCGCAGTTGGCGGGAAATGCGACCACACTAACGACGCGATACACGGCACCACTGCCGTAACCTTGAATCCAGGGGTCTACTGCGGCGGGATTTTCATCAATGACAGCGCCAAAGTAACGCTCAATCCAGGGAATTATATTCTGGAGGGCGGTGGACTCACCGTCCATGACTTTGCGACCCTCCGGGGCTCAGGCGTCACCTTCTACAACACTCAAGGCCCCGGCTATGCCTACGGGCCCATTAGCGTACAGGACCTAGTCACTATTGTCTTAAGTGCCCCGACGAGCGGGCCTTTGGCCGGCATATTGTTTTTTCAGGACCGGAGCATTTCGTCGACTAACCCGAATATCATTGGTGCGCAGGGAGGGCTCACGGGCGCGCTCTATTTTCCCACCACGCGCCTGCATTTTAGTTCGCTGCAAACCCAATCGGTGGCATATACAATTATTGTCGCAGACACTGTAAGTTTGGATATTAAAGGCGTTACAATCAACAGCGATTATTCTTCACTTGCCGACGGGTCGCCGATCAGGTCGAGCGTGCTCTATGAGTAAGTGTGAATTATGAGTATCGGTGGCAAGGGAGATTTCGGAGGATTCTTCCGGCGCGGCTTTCCCGCAAGGGGCCAAAGCGCAGTCGAACTGGCGGTCGCGATACCCGTGCTGGTATTTTTGCTGCTCGCGGGGAGTGACTTTGGCCGGATTTTTTATACCAGTATCGAAGTCAACAACGCGGCGCGGGCCGGCGCCCAGTATGGCTCGCAAACCGTCATCACCGCGGCCGATGCGAAAGGGATGCAAGCGGCCGCAACTAAGGACGGATCGAACATTGGTAATCTAAGCGCGACCGCGACGCAGTGCACCTGCGAGTCATCAACTTCCGTGGCGGCCTGCCCGACAAACTATTGTACGAACGACCCGCAAGCGACTTTCGTCGAGGTCGACACCCAGGCGGTCTTTAATACGCTGGTGACCTATCCCGGCATCCCATCGTCGACCACGGTGTCGGGCAAAGCGATCATGCAGGTCGCGCAGTAATGGCAACACGTACTGTCTTACTCAGCCGAGTACGGCGCGCGGCCGGCCAGACGACGGTTGAATTCGCCATGGTGGCATCGGTCTTTCTCTTGTTGCTATTCGGTATCATCGAGATGGGGCTGGCCGCTTACAGCTATAATACGGTCTGCTCGGCGGCCCGCGAGGCGGTACGCTATGCGATTGTACATTCACCCACCGGGCCCAATCCGGCCACCACATCGCAGATTCAGCAGGTGGTGTACAATTACGCCGTTGATCTGAATCCGAAGCAGCTTACCGTCAACGTAACCTGGCCCGCGGACGCCAATCTTCCCTCGCAGCAGGATGCGCAGGTCCAGGTCTCCTACCAATACCAGTTACAAGTACCTTTCCTTTCGCCGGTCACCCTGACGCTTGCCAGCACCTCGCAAATGCTGGTTTCGCAATAATGCGGTGAGCAAGCCCGGCCAGTCGGCTAGGGAAGCTCTGCACAAGGCCTACTCTGTCATTTTGAGCGCAGCGAAAAATCCCGGGATTCTTCACGTCGCGGACTCCGTTCAGAATGACGAGCGGAGTTGTGCAGAGTTTTCCTAGCTGATCCTGATGCCCTGGCGCGGCGCCCGGCACCTTTTGCGCGCGCCGCGGACTTGAGCGGCGCGACGCTATCGCGCTGCGCCGCCGGAAACCGCCGCGTGCCGCGCGATTATTTGCCGCGCACGCCGATCGCGCCCGATCCGCGCAACTTCTCCAGGTCCGAGGCACTGAAGCCCCAATCGCGCAGCGCCTCCTCGGTATGCTCGCCCGGCTTGGCGGCCGGCCGCTGAATCGCGCTCGGCGTCCGGCTAAAGCGCGGCGCCGGTCCCGGCTGCTTCACGCCGCCGACCTCGACGAAGGTCCCGCGATGCTGGTTGTGCGGATGGTTCGGGGCTTCGGCCATGCTCAGTACCGGGGCGAAGCAGACTTCGCTGCCCTCCATGATGCGGCACCATTCGTCGCGCGTCTTAGTCTTGAAGATCGCCTTGATCTTTTCCTTGAGCGCGGGCCACGCAGAGCGATCCATCTGGCGCGGCATCTCCTGCCCCTCGAGCCCGGTCAGGCGCAGCAGCTCGGCGTAGAATTTCGGCTCGATTGAGCCGATTGCCACGTACTCGCCCTCTTTGGTCTCGTACACGTCGTAGAAATGTGCGCCGGTATCGAGGATGTTCTCGCCGCGCTGGTCGGTCCACATCCCGGACGCGTGCATGCCATAAATGGCCGTCAGCAGCGAGGCCGCCCCGTCAACCATCGCGGTGTCGACCACCTGGCCCTTGCCGGATTTCTGCGTCTCGAGCAGGGCCGCGACCACGCCGAGCGCGAGGTACAGGCCGCCGCCGCCGAAATCGCCGACCAAGTTGAGCGGCGGCATTGGCGCCTCGCCGCGCCGGCCGATCGAGCCGAGCACGCCGCTCAGCGCGATATAGTTGATGTCATGGCCGGCGGCGTGGGCCAGCGGTCCCTCCTGGCCCCATCCGGTCATGCGGCCGTAGACCAGTTTCGCGTTACGCTTGAGGCATTCGTCGGGTCCGAGGCCGAGCCGCTCCATCACGCCGGGGCGAAAGCCTTCGAGCAGAGCGTCGGCCTGCTCGACCAGCTTCATCGCGGTGGCGCGCCCTTCGGGCCGCTTGAGGTCAATCGCGACCGAGCGCCGGCCGCGGCCCAGCAGGTTGAACTTACTGTCCATCGTGATGCCCAGGTTGGCGTCCTCGGCGCGGTCCAGGCGCAGGACCTCGGCACCCATGTCGGCCAGCAGCATCGCGCACATCGGTGCCGGACCGATGCCGGCGAATTCGACAATTTTGAAACCGGACAGTGTTCCCATGATTCAGGCCTCCCGAATGATGCTCTGAAACTAGAACGGGCGGTCGCGGAAGTACAGACCGGCGAACCGCGCGCGACGAGGCGGCTGATGGGGCGTAGCCCGCCGTCGTACACCTGGGACGACGCCAACCGGCTGAACAGGCGCGCCAATCGGCTGACGGACGGAGGATTGCGGCAGGTGCCAGCCGGGCGGCAGCCAATCCGCCTGCGGCCCTGGGCAGCGCAGGATACAATGCCGGCAATGATCAGACCGCGTTTGGGCGGCGGACGAGCAAGGCCGGGGCACCCCCGCTAGATTCCCACGATCACGATCATCCAGATGACCTTGCATCCCAGGTGCAGCAATTGATCGGTATCGAAGCCGTAGAGCTTTTCGCACTTGCCGAAGTCGATTAGCCAGTGGGCTATAGACTCGCAGACGCCGAGCCCGGCCGATCCGGTCACGATACCGACCACGCCGCCATGGATCAGGGCGTGCGCCGATAGCCAGTAGAACCAGCGCGGTTCCTCCGGCGCGCCCACGTAATAGCGGCTCTTGCCGCGCGCCATCTCGCCGGACTGGAGTACGAAGTCGGCCAGCGCGTGGCCGGCCACCAGCCACCATAAAAGACGCATCGCGCCATGGGCCATCAACGAATGACTACTCGGCGAACTTCCAGGTATTGGCAGCGGTGCCGCTGACGCGCCAGCGCGGCATCACGATTTTCGCATCGCTGGTCTCTTCGTATTCCACCGCGCAGGGCAGGCCGATGGCGACTTCGGCTTCGTCGTTGAGCATCACGCCGGCCACCCGCGTGACGCTGCCGTCGGCTTCCTTGCAATCGTCGAGTTCGATGATCGCGACGACGTATGGCACCGCACCGATAAAGGCGCCGACGATCGGCTGCACCACGACCACGTAGCTGTGCAGCACGCCCCTGCCGGCGGTCTCGAACCAGCCGATATCCATCGAGGTGCAGCGCGCGCAGGCCGGGAAGATCGGCGGAAACCATTTGTGGCCGCACGCGTTGCATTGCCGCACCAGGTATTTGCGCTGTTTGGTGCCCGCCCACCATTCGACGGTGTCGTAGTCGGGCAGGATGCGCAGCTTGGAATAGTCAATTGGTCCGGGCATCTGGGTAATCCTCGAATATCGATCTATCAGTCAACCTCCGCACAAAGACTATTCTGTCATTCTGGGCGGAGCGAAGAATCCCGGGACGCTTCACTTCGCGGACTCCGTTCAGAATGGCGAACTGGCTTGCGCAGATCTTCATTTGCCATTCAATAGCCAGTCGTGGCGGAGCGGCGAATACTCAGGCCGCCATCCCGCGCAGGATGAGGCAGCTTGCCATGTTCTCCCAGCCCCAGCCCATCCCGCAGCAGATATCGGCCTGCTTGAGCTGGCGGCATCCTTTGCCGCGATCGTAGGTGTGCTTCCCTTCGCGCCATCCGGGGCACGCGTCGTCGGCGCGATGCCGTAGCTGACGCGCATTTTCGATCACCATCTGCACGCCATGCGTATAGCCTTCCGAGAGATGGCCGCCCGACAAGTTGCTCGGCAGCTCGTGATCGATTTGCAACCGTCCGCCCTTGACGAAATCTCCCGCTTCGCCGCGGCCGCAAAAGCCGTTGGCTTCGAGCTGGATCAGCGTAGTGAACGTGAACGCGTCGTAGCACGAAACGAAATCGACATCGCTATGCGTGATACCGGCCATGCCGAACGCACGCTTCCATCCATAGTTACCGGCGACATAATGCAAAACCGGGCGCGAATAGTTCCATTGCGGATTGTCCGACATGGTCCGCGCGTATCCACCCATGATGAACACGGGAGGTTGGCGCAGATCGTAGGCCCGTTCGCGCGAGGTCACGATGATCGCCG
>DAHVFB010000158.1 GCA_027317185.1 Deltaproteobacteria bacterium | reverse complement strand
GCCCTGAATCGCGGCCTCGACCGGCGAAGGCGCCAACTCGTCCTCGACGAAATCGCCCAGCGAGCTTTCCTCTTCATCGCCGATGGGAGTCTCCAGCGAAATCGGCTCCTTCACGATCTTCAACACCCGCTGAACTTTATCCAGCGGCATTTCCATCTGCTCGGCGATTTCTTCCGGACCGGGTTCGCGGCCCAGCCGTTGCACCAGCAGCCTGGTCACGCGCAAAAGCTTGTTGATGGTCTCAACCATATGGACCGGAATGCGGATCGTACGGCCCTGATCGGCAATCGCGCGGGACATCGATTGCCGTATCCACCAGGTGGCATAGGTCGAGAACTTATAGCCGCGCTGATACTCGAACTTGTCCACCGCGCGCATCAGGCCGATATTGCCTTCCTGGATCAAATCCAAAAAACCCAGGCCGCGGTTCGTGTAGCGCTTCGCAAGGCTCACAACCAGCCGCAGATTGGCCTCGGTCAGTTCCTTTTTGGCGCGGCGGCTCTTATCCTGACCGGCTGCGATGATTTCGATCGAACGCGCAAATTGTTCGCCGTCGGCCTTGACCCGCTTCTCGACCGCCTTCATCGCCTTTTGCGCGTCTTTGATCTTCTGGGCGATATCGAGCAGGTTCTCGCGGACTGCGCCCACGCGCAACACGTGACGGCGATCGTCGGCCTCGCTGGCCTCGCGCAGCAACTGGCTCTTGCTGCGGCCGGTGGCTTCCTCATAGCGCAGCACCGTGGTCTGCGCCTCGCGATATTCGTTGCGCAGCCGGCGCATCTCTCCGATAATCGCATCCTGCACGCGCCGCGAAAGCTGCAGCGATCGCAGCTCATTCATGACGCGTTCCTTGAGCCGTTTATGGTTTTGCTCAAGTTTGGGACCTCGGCGCGGTCCCACCTTTCCGTGCAGCTCTTCCTCGATCTCTTCGAGACTCGCGTGCAGCGCTTTCAGCTTGTGGGTTGAGGTGAGGAACTTCTTGAGTTGCTTCTCATTGGCCTCGGCGCGGCGCTCCTCATCGGCGGCATCGCCCGGCTCCTCGTTGTCCTCGAACACCTCGCGTAAATCGGTTTCGCCGCTCTCGACCCGATCGCCCAGTCCGACCACAAAGTCGAGCGTGACCGGTGAGCTGAGCACCTCTTCCTCGGCCTCCATCTCGCCCGCTTCGATACGCTTGGCGATTTCGACTTCCTGCTCGCGCGAGAGCAACTGGAAGTTACCCATCTCCTTGAGATAAAGGCGGACCGGGTCGGAGGACTCGCCCACTGACTCGGTGGCGCTCTCCGGGGCTTCTTCGACCTCTTCCTTGGTATCGGTCTCCAGTTCGGTTTCAGATCCTTCGGTCGGAACCTCCTCGAGGACCTTGATGTCCATGTCCTCGAAACTTTCCAGGGCGGCGCGAAGATCGGTGGGTGAAGCGACGTCCTGAGGGAGAAAATCATTGACCTGGTCGAAAGTCAGATAACCCTGCTCGCGGCCGAGATCGACCAGGCCCTGCAAATCCTTACCTTCGTACTTCTGCTTCATGCTTTTTACGCGACTATGTTTCCGGCCCGTTGAGACATACCGGGGCGTCAGGCCAACCCGATTCGATTTGGGCTCCCGAGTGTGATTGCCAGATAAACGGTTTCGAACGGCAAAGGATTAAGAACCAAAGTGGTTCACCATAGAGACGCGAATCGCCAAAGTCAAAGCTTCCGATGTCCTCGACCGGCCTTGTCGCACTAAATTATGCCGGTTTCAGCGCCGCCCCCACTGGACCCACCACCCCGTACCCGATTATTATATCGTAAAATTGCCTACTGTCTCCATCGCGGGCGACTTATCTTTGCCAACTCTGTCTCGCGCAATTCACAACATAACCATTCTATCAGCCCCTGGATGGTGATGATGGCCGGAGTGACCTTTTGTTCATACATGCCGTTTTGCTGGGTCTGAGCTTCCTTTTGATCCTGGCCGGCTCCGAAGCGTTTACCAATGGAGTCGAATGGGCGGGCGAGCGGCTCGGAATCGCCGAAGCGGCGGTCGGTAGTCTGCTGGCGGCGATCGGTACCGCGCTGCCCGAAACCTTTATTCCGGTCATGGCCCTGTTGATGGGACGCTCGCGCACCGACGAGCACAGCGCAGTCGGAGTAGGTGCGATCATAGGCGCACCCCTGATGCTCTCGACCGTCGCGCTGCTCGTGATGGGCGTGGCATGTATCGTGTTCCGCCGCCGCCGAAAACAGATCGCATTGATCGTCTCGCGCGAGGATGCCCGACGCGATCTGGCCTTTTTCTTACCCGTGTTCACAGCCCTGCTTGTGCTCGGTTATATCCATCCTGCGCCTATGGTCCGCTATATCACCATAGGTTTGCTGCTCCTGATTTACAGCATCTATACGGTCTTGATGCTCCGAATCGCCAGGAAAGCCGAATCTGTTGTCGAACATGAACTTCATCTCGAGAAAATACTCAGTGGTAACGCCTTAAATCCGCGCACCGCGGTAATCTGGATTCAGGTGGTGGGCGGCGTCCTCACGATAATCCTGGGTGCGCGGGTTTTCGTCGATCAAATTGTGCTGTTTGCCAACTACGTGGGCGTCAATGCCGGTGTGCTTTCGTTGATTTTAAGTCCGCTGGCGACCGAATTGCCGGAGAAATTTAACTCCGTGGTTTGGATTCGCCAGCGCAAAGACCATCTGGCCCTGGCCAATATAACCGGAGCGATGGTGTTCCAATCCTGCATCCCGGTAGCCCTGGGGTTGGCCTTTACCTCGTGGCGGCTGTCGCACGCCGAACTGGTGGGCGGAACGGTAGCGCTCGCCTCGGCCGCCCTCCTCTATATCAATCTGCGCGATGGCAAACTCGGAACCCCGACCCTGATGCTGGGGGGTGTGGCCTATGCGGCGTTCATACTGATCCTCGCATTCGCCGGATTGTTTCATTAAACGCGGGGGGCGCAATGAATCGCTATCAGGAAATTTGCGAGCAGTTTTACGGCAATCGTTCGGTTTTCGGCGATCCGGCCGAAGACTCCATCGTCGCCGTCGAAATCGCCTCGCCCACCGAAGTTGAAATCTTCCGCCGGCGGCACGATCCCTTGGTTCGCGAACGCCATCCCCTGCGGCTTTTCATTCTGCTGGCGGATCGGACACTGCTGGCGGATACCACCATCCCACACCGGATCGTGGAGCTGAGCGGCGCTTTTCATTTCCACTACTTGGCCGAATTCGGATCTGCCGTCGCGCTCGAGGCCGCCAAACGTCACCTGCGGAAGTTGTCATCGACCGGCGCTAACGCCGGCGGTGCACCCTGGTTCGTCCTTAGCGATCCGATCGAGCAGCATCTGATGCTGACCGGCGCCACGCTTTTCATCGGGATGGGCTTCCACGATCTGCGCCGCCTGCAGATCAGAATCGCAACCTGCATCAGCGACGGTTTCGAGTTCGCCTCCGCCGCCCGGGAAGGCGATCGGATTGTGGCGATCGCAATCACCGACTCGCTCGGTTTCGAGCGCATTGTGGATGGCCGCACGATGGACGAGCGCGGCCTGCTGGCAACCATGGTGCAAATCGTGCGCGATCGGGATCCCGACGTCATCGAAGGGCACAATCTCTTTCGCTTCGATTTTGAATTTCTCGAACAGCGCGCCAAACGCCATCGGCTGAAGCTCGCGCTTGGCCGCGACGGCAGCGATCTGCGGGCGCGCGCCTCGCGGCTGCAGATCGCCGAGCGTTCCATCGCCTTTCGCCGCTACGAGGTCTATGGACGTGCGGTAATCGACACCTGGATACTCGCCCAGCATTACGACATCTCAAGCCGATCGCTCGACGGCTTCGGCCTGCGGGACCTGGCCGATCATTTCAGAATTTCCCGGCCCGGCCGCATTCACATTGAACCCGCCCGGATGAATCATTATTTCGATCATGAGCCGGACCTGCTGATGCGCGCGGCGATTGACGATGCCCACGACGTTCGGGAACTCTCCAACCTGCTCGCGCCCAGCTATTTCATCCAGGCGCAAATCTTTCCATACTCCCTTCAGAACGTGATCTTGCGCGGCAATGCGACGCGAATCGATGCGCTGCTGATGCGCAACTATCTCGCGGCTCATCATTCGATCCCACAGCCCGACGAAGCGGTCGAAGTGGCCGGCGGCTACACCGAAATCAGGCGCTGCGGGGTCGCCCGCAACGTGCTCCATTGCGATGTCACTTCGCTGTACCCCTCTTTGATGGTTCAGTATGCGCATGCGCCCCGTAACGACCGGCTGGGCGTGTTCCTGAAGATGCTGGAGGATTTGCGGCGTTTTCGGGTGGCGGCCAAGAACGCCGCGGCGCAAGCCGCGGGTGTCGAGCGGCTCAACCTCGAGGCCATGCAGCAAACCTTCAAAATCCTGATCAACTCCTTCTATGGCTATCTCGGATTTGCGATGGGCCACTTCAACGATTTCGTCGAAGCCAACAACGTCACCCGCCGCGGGCGCGATCTGATCCGCGCGGCGGTGGGTGTACTGGAGGGCAATGGCGCACAGGTAATCGAATGCGATACCGACGGCATCTATTTTGTCGCACCATTTCCGATGACGGATATTTCCGCCGCCGAAGCTTTGATCGAAAAACTGGCGACCGCGATGCCGCGTGGTATCCGGCTGGAAATCGACGGCCGCTACCCCGCAATGTTCTCCTACAAAATGAAGAACTACGTGCTGTTGGACGAGGCCGGGCAGATCACTATCCGCGGATCGGGCTTACGCTCACGCGGGCTGGAGCGTTTTCAGCGCCGGTTCATGGAGGATTTTTTCACCCTGATGCTGACCGATGGCCAAGGTGAAATACCGCAGCTCTACGAGCGGTATCGCGGCCAGATCGAGCGCCATGAGTTTCCGATCGCCGATCTGATGAAGACCGAGACCTTGCAGGATTCGCTTGAGGTTTACCGGCAGAAGATCAGCGGCAAGCGCCGAAATCTCGCCGCGGCATATGAATTGGCGTTGCGTTCGCAGCGGCAATATCAAAGCGGCGACCAGATTTCATATTACGTCGCGGGGCGCGGCGCGAAGGTCAAAGTCAATGTCGCAGCCCGGATGGCGCTTGAGCACGACCCCACGAACCCCGACGAAAATATCGAATATTATCAGGCGAAGCTCTCGGATTTGTACGAGAAATTCCGCCCCTTCGCCGAGCGTCCCGGCCTTTTCCCCGCCACCGCCGAGGGCGATAACGATTCCGCGCAAAGCGACATTTTCGAGAACTCGAAACCCGAAGCCTGATGGTTATGGAGCAACGGAACTCTTTCGACTTCGGTCAGTGGCGGTCTCGAGGCCGACCTCCCTGCATCGCTCATGTAAAGCAGCTTGCACAGGTCTGTCGGCCCCGATTCCGGACGTTCGCGTGGTTCAGAACCGGTTGACCAGCACGTTCTGGTTGCCGAGCTGCGTGTTGACAAAGCCACCCAGGAAGCCGGCCTTGGCATTGGTCGCATCGCTGGTTAGCTGATCGTAATCGCCCTGATAATCGCTGGCGATTAGAAGGTCCTGGTTAACTACGGAGGGGTAGTTTTTGGGCGTGATCTTGGCGTTGGTCCACTTGACTCCGTCGGTTGAAGAGCCGCAGAAGCGATCGATCAGAAAGTTGTTGACGTCGCGGCGGCGGTCATACCAGCATACCGCGATGCGGCCGACTTTATCGGTGGCCACTCCCGGTTGGTAATGATCGACAGGCTTGAGCGAGGTCTGATTCACCTTCGCGGGCGTCGTCCAGGTGGTCCCGCCGTCGATGGACGAAGTGAACATCACGTCGGAAAAGCCGTACTTCCCATCGCCGATCCCGTCGTTAGACAGTACGAATGCCAAAAATTGATCTGCGATCCGATTATCGCCGTCATTCCAGGTAATGTAGAGCGACCCGGCGTTATTTTTTCCTTTTCCAATCGCCAGACTCGGAAACTCAAAATCCCGAATGAACCCTTGTATACCAAAGGCAAAATCCCCATCGCCCACTGCCTTAACACTGCTCACCGTGGCCGGCGTAGAAAACGTTGTGCCGCCGTCGACGGAGGAGGCGATATCTATTTCACGCGTAAAGAAATCAGCAGCGAAAGTTTCCCACGCGACGTATACTTTTCCGGTTGCCGGAGCCACCGCCACCTGAGAGCCTTGAACGAACGGGTTGCCGCAAACCTGTGTCACCACGGTCGGAACACTCCAGGTCGTGCCGCCGTCAGCCGAATCGACTAACTCGATCGCCGTTCGCGAAATATTGCTGCCTGCCAACCCACAGGAATTTCCTGTTCCGCCGTCGGCCGTTTCATTATCGAAATCGGTGTAGGTGACATAGATGTGTTGTGAGTTTGACGGATCGATCGTCATCCACGGCTTGTCGAGAAAATGGTAGTTGGCGTCTTTTTCGATAGCGGCTATCGGAGAGCTGAAGGTATTGCCGCCGTCAGTCGAGATCGAGATTGAAATCGCGGACAAACCCTTACCGGATGGACCCGGGACGCTACCGTCAAAATAAAGGCTGGCGTAGATGAAATTAGTTGGACTGCTACAAGCGAGAACCGGATCACCCTCCATGAAGGTTCCGGACGGCCCGAGGGTTGGATAGTTCTTGTCCGTGAAGGTGCCACCGGCATTGCCGGAAACCGCATAACCTTCGAAGCTCCGGGCACCCGACCCAAAAATCCCGCCAGCTTCCCAAAAACTACCGCTGTCATTGAATCCGGTGACGGCCTGTCTTCCGCACCATGCGGTTGAAGTTTCGCTCTGCACC
>DAHVFB010000157.1 GCA_027317185.1 Deltaproteobacteria bacterium | reverse complement strand
GATGATCGCTCGGGTGCTCGGCCTTAAGGAGATGCTTGGTGATTCGATCCTGGTCCCAGTCAAGGATTTGGTAATGGCTGCCATATGGTTCGTCAGCCTGTTGAGTAACGAGGTAACCTGGGGCGGGCGCCGCTTTCGGATATTGAGCGGTGGTGCGATGCAGGAAATCGACGCCTAAGGTTACGGATTCTGATGGCGTTGCATTTGTTGTTGGGGCTGCTGGCGAGCACGTTTTTCGCGCTCGGGCTGGTGATGATGAAAAGCCGGGGCGCGGCGCTGCCGGAAGCCTCGGGCCGCCACTTCGCTTCCGCCGCCATTAGCTGGTGCCGCGATCCGATTTGGCTGGGCGGGATCGGGCTTCAAACCGCCGGCTACGCGATTTATCTTTTCGCGCTGGCGAACGCCCCGATTTCCTTGATCGCCGTGATGATGCAGGGTGGGATCGGTTTGTTCATCCTGTTCGCGGTGATTTTCCTGGGCGAGCGCGCTTCTTCCGCCGAATGGACCGGAGTGATGATCGTGGTGCTGGCGATGGCCGCGGTCGCGATCTCTGTTCATTCAAATCTGGCGCGGAATTTTATCGATCCGCACGCGCTCATCTTGCTGACCTTGGGCGGTGTGCTATTGGGCGCGCTGCTGAGTCTCGCCGATCGATTAAGCGCCAGCGGCGCCGCGCTCGCACTCGCTTCAGGAATCGCATTCGGATTCGGCAGTCTTTACGCCAAGGCGCTCACCGACGCCTTTCTACGCGATCCGGGAGCGCCGCTATGGGTCAGGGCGCTCGACAATCCATATATTTACCTGGCGATTGTGGCGAACCTGATTGGGCTGGTCACTCTACAAAATGCGTTCCATCGCGCACGGGGAATAATCGCGATGCCGCTGTCGTCGGCGGTCTCCAACCTGCTGCCGATCGTCGGCGGGATATTAGCCTTCGGCGAGCACCTGCCGCGCGATCCGAGACTCGCGGCATTGCGCATCGCCGCTTTCGCCTTGACCATCGTCGCCGGCGCGCTGCTGGCGGGCGCGGCCTCACAAACCGCCAAAGAAGCGCCGGCGGGAGACACGGCGCCGGCCGGTTAGGCGATTATCCGGGTCGAGCGGAGCTGCGCGATCTCGTCGCCGGAATATCCCGCCCATCGCATCACATCATCGGTATGTTCGCCGAGCCGCGGTGGCATCTCACGCAGATCCGCCTTGGCGTCATTGAGATTGAGCGGTATATCGATCATCCGGAAGCCGGGCACGCGAAAATCCTTTGCCGGCTTCAACATCCCGAGCGCCGCCACCTGCTCATCGTCGAGCAGCCGATCTACACTGTTGATGGGACCGCCCGGAATTCCAAACTCGCGGATTTTGCCGATCCAGTAGGCCGAGGGCTGTGTGATCGTCTCGCCATCGAGTATCTCGCGCAGCTCTTCCCGATTCGTAACCCGCGCCGCGTTGGTGGCATAGCGTGGATTTTCAGGCAGATCTTCGCGCCCGAGCATCGCGCACAATTTCACAAACAAGCGATCGTTACCGGCCGCGATGAAGACATTCCCGTCGGCGGATTTGAACGCCTGGTAGGGCGCGAGCACCGGGGAAGCCGATCCGGATTTCTCCGGCAACCTGCCGTTCGCCATAAAGTTCGCCAGTTGAAGCGTGTTCCAGGTGACCGCCACCTCGAGCAGGCTGGTGTCAACCTTCCCCCCTCGCCCGCTCTGGCTCCGCTCGATCAGCGCCGCCAGTACGCCGATGAACAACCACATGCCGGTCCCCATATCGACCAATGGAACCGCGATGCGGGCCGGCGGATCGCCCGCGTGCCCGGTCGAGGTCATGGCGCCTGAATACGCCTGCGCCACTGCATCGTAGCCGGGAAGGTCGCGCAGCGGCCCCTTGGCGCCGAAGCCGGTCAGCGAACAATAAATCAGACGCGGGTTGGCGGCCGACAGCCGTTCGTAATCGAGGCCAAACGACTCCGCGCCTCCGGGTTTGAGCGAATGCGCGAAAACGTCGGCGTGGGACGCGAACCGGCGCACAATCTCCTGTCCCGCCGGTTGGCGAACATCGACGCAGATACTGCGCTTGTTGCGATTGAAGGCCAGAAACGAGGCCGATTCGCCATGCGCGATTGGGGCGTAACGGCGCACATCGTCGCCGCCGTCAGGCCGCTCCACTTTGATTACCGTGGCGCCGAAATCGCCCATTAATTCAGTGCAATACGGTCCCGCGATGTTCTGCGTCAGATCGATTACCGTAAGCCCTTCAAGTGTTCGTGGCATCAGTCTACCGGCCCTGACTCAGGCGCGCAGGAATTCGAGGTGCGCATGGTTGAACTGTTCGACCTCTTCCCATTGCGGCCAGTGCGCACTGTGCTCCAGCACCACCATCCGATGGTTCGAAATGATCTTCGCCGATTCGCGCGCCACCTCGACCGATCGGCCCGGATTGTGGCGGCTCCATAACACCAGCACCGGGCATTTTATCGATCGCATCTGCTCGGGATCCCAGGCGGCGCTGGGCCGCTCCTGTAGGCCCGCACCGAAGACCACATCGGAGATTTTCCTGAGCGTCGCACCGAACTCCGGCTGCGAATATATTTTGTATCGAATATCGACCAGCTCCTCGGTCACCATCTTCTCCGGCTCGTACATCAGCCATTCCAGGCGCTTGCGCACGCTTTCGCGAGTCGGCGCACCCGCCGCTTTGCGCGATCGTTCCAAGGCGTCGCGAATCTCCTCGCGCCCTTTTTCATCGCGCGGCCCGAGGATGCCGGTGTTCAGCACCAGTTTCCGGACCCGCTCGGGAAACCGATGGGTGAAGCGAATACTAACCATCGCGCCCAACGATTCGCCCGAAAGAATCGCAGTGCCGGCCCCGATGGCATCGAGGAAGTCGCGCAGGAAGTTGGCGAAATCGTCGAGTTCATACGCGATATTAGGACGTCCGCTGAAACCATGGCCGACCATGTCGATGGCGTAAACGTGAAAATGCTTCGCATGCTCGACGATGTTGCGCGAGTAGGCTTCGGCGTGACCGCCTGCGCCATGCAGCAGGATCAGCGGAACGCCCGTACCGGCCTCCAACACGCGGGTCTTCACCGATCCCGCCTGATAGAACGTCTGCCTGACTTCATTGCCCATCAGGGCAGTCCAAATCGACTCCATAGAACCCTCCGAAAACGATGGCGACGGGTTGGCCAATGACGCCATAACCGATGATTAGCGACAAATTACCGGGATGTGGCGGCGCTGAACAGAGCGCGCCGGAAGATCTGCGTATCGGAAGATTCCGGAGCTAGGCGTCGAAGGCCGGGGCGACCTGCTCCATGAACATCGTCATCTGATCCTGAACCATCCGATTCGGCTTGCAACCGAAACCGAAACCGACCACAACTTCATCCACCCCGCTCGCCTCGATCGCTTTCAGTTCGTCGATCACTTTGCGCACCGGGCCTATCAACACCGAACTCGAAACGAAACTTTTCGCCCGCATGTTTTTCACCGCATCGACAATCTTCAGGAAATAGCGGTAATGCGGCGGGATTTTTTCCGGATCGGCAGGCAGCGCCGGCAGCAGCGCGTCTTTGAAGTAGCTCACGATGCGTTCGCGTCCGTATTGTTCGTCGCCGGGCGCGCTGCACAGATGCGTATAGACGCTGCATACCACGCGCCGTCGCGCGCGTCCGTATTTCGCGCATTCTTCTTCGTAAGCTTTCACCCCCGCGGCCAAACTCCCGTAGGCCATCGCGGCCGAGAATGGCGCGTACACTATATGCCAATCGTTGGCCGCTCCCAGTTCCATGCTCGGGCGCGAAAAGCATGCGACGTAGGGACGCATCGGATTCTGAAGCGGTTTGGGCACGATATCGACATTCTGAAATTGGTAATACTTGCCCCTGTGCGACCAGCGTCCGGTTTCGGTCCACGCGCGCCATACGACTTCCATGGCTTCGGCGAAAATGCCCGCCGAATCGTCGTAAGGCGCATCGAAGGCCGCGTATTCGTCACGGTCGTAGCCGCGTCCGGCCGCAAAATCGACCCGCCCGCCGGAAAGCAGGTCGAGCGTGGCCCAATCTTCGGCGACGTGCAGCGGATGATGAATCGGCAGCAGGACTACGGCCGGCGCGAGCCTGATCCGCCGCGTCGCTCCCGCGATCGCCGCCAGCATCACCTGGGGTGAGGAGTTGACGCCGAAATAATTCAGGTGATGCTCGCCGATCCACGCGGAGTGCATCCCAAGTTTATCCGCCAGAATCGACTGCTCGTAGATTTCCACCACCGCCTGCTCGGCAGTGCGCGGGTTAGCGGGATAGCGGTTATCCGACAGCGTGAAGTATCCGAATTTCAAAAGCGCGCCTCCCGCCGATAGCTGATCGAGGCTTACTCTCGACGCGCGCGGCCGGTCAATCGATCCGGCGAATCGGCGATCAGGCGAAATGACGCTGAATGTAGTCCAACGCGTCTTCCAGATCGGGCAGGATTTTGGTGCAGAAGCGCACCATCCAGGGCGAGCACTCTTTGAAGCCGTGCGGGCTGAAGGCGATCACGAACTTGCCCAGATCGTGACTGGCGTAAAAAACCTCCATCGCGGTGCCCAGCGAGGGCTTGCAGTAATTGACCAGCAGCAGGTCGGCTTCGCGCACATCCTGCAAATCGAATTCGACGATTTCGTTGGCCGAATCGATTTCGTTATCGCGAAAGTTGCGCCGCAACGGGTCGAGTAGGATGAAGCGGCCGGCCAGGCGCTCCTTGGCGCGCGTGCGCCAATCCTTGGCGTCCTGCGGGGTGGCGTCCATGATCGGGCCGCAGAGATAAATTTTGCGGGGCGAGTCCGCCACGGTTCGGTTCAATCCCCTTCGTCGTCGAAGATCAGCGATGAAAGCAGGTCGCCGGCGCCGATGTACTGTCCATATTGACTATAAGTGGTATCGAACTGCCGGTCATAACGGCCTCGATACTGTCCACGGGAGTTGAGACCGGCAATCAGATTGCCCTTATCCTCACGAAACCCCAGCGTCCGCCCAAGTCGATCCTTTAACGTATAACGGCCCATGGAAGTCCCCCTCGCCGACTGATGCGCTGAATGTTCCATTGCGGCGCCCACCGGTCAAGAGTAGCCGGAATCGCGCTATTCGATTTGTTCCAAAACAAGGCTAATCTGGATGGCGCACTTCTCACACATAGGAATCCGGATGGCGAAGGTTGCATCGATAACGCGCGATTCCCCGCCCGAGGCGGATAAGTCGGCCTCGGATCGGGAAGCCCTGCGGGGGCTCAAACTTACCAAACAGTACGGTGGCCGTGCGGTCGTCAACGATGTTGCCGTCACTGTCAATCGCGGCGAAGTGGTGGGATTACTGGGTCCAAACGGCGCTGGCAAGACCACCACGTTTTACATGCTGGTGGGGCTGGTCAAGCCCGACTCGGGCCAGGTGATGCTCGGCGGCGACGACATCACGACCTTGCCGCTCTATCAAAGAGCGCGCCGTGGAATCAGTTATCTGCCGCAGGAACCTTCGGTCTTCAGAAAGCTGACGGTCGAGCAGAATTTGCTGGCCGTGCTCGAGACCCTGCCGATCACCGCCGAGGAGCGCCAGGCGCGGCTGCAAACGCTGCTCGATGAACTGGATATCGCGCGGCTGGCCAAAGCCAAAGCGGGGGTGCTGTCCGGTGGCGAGCGCCGCAAGGTCGAGATCACCCGCGCCCTGGTGCTCGAACCGCAATTCTTATGTCTCGACGAACCCTTTGCGGGAATCGATCCGATCACGGTAATCGAGATTCAGCGCATCATCACCTACCTCAAGGAACGCGGCATCGGCGTGCTGATGTCCGATCACAACGTGCATGAAACGCTGTCGATTATCGATCGCGCCTACGTGATTCATGCCGGCAAGATTCTGTTTGAGGGCGGACCGCGCGAAATCGTCGATAGCGAGGCGGTGCGCCAGGTGTTCCTCGGCGAACGCTTCAAGCTGCATTAGCGGCGCGGTTCGATCATTTCGAGGCCGCCCATGTATGGCCGCAGCACCTGCGGGATCACCACGCTGCCGTCTTCCTGCTGATAATTTTCCAGCACCGCGATCAGCGTACGCGGCAGTCCCAGTCCTGATCCATTGAGCGCGTGGACCAGTTCCGGCTTGGCGCCGCGCGCCGGACGGAATCTAATCTGGGCGCGGCGGGCCTGGAAATCGGTGCAGTTCGAGCACGAACTAACCTCCAGCCATTCCTCCACCCCTGGCGCCCACAGCTCGAGATCGTAAGTCGCGGCGCTCGCGAAGCTCAAATCGCCGGTGCATAGCTGCACCACCCGAAACGGAATTTCAAGCCGCCGGCATAGCTCCGCCGCGTTATCAACCAGCTTGTCGAGTTCTTCGTCCGCGGTCTCCGGCCGCACCAGCTTGACCATCTCGACCTTGTCGAACACATGGCCGCGCTTGATTCCGCGCACGTCGCGCCCGGCCGACATCTTCTCGCGCCGAAAACAGGGGGTGTATGCCGTCAAATAGACCGGCAACCGTTCAGCTTCGAGAATTTCCTCGCGATAAAGATTCGTCAGCGGCACCTCGGCGGTGGGCACGAACCAGTAGTCCTCTTCGATATCGCGATACATGGTGTCGCCGAATTTCGGCAGATGGCCGGTGCCGATCACGGTCGCGGTGTTGACCATCAGCGGCGGAATCACCTCGAAGTAGCCCTGCTCCTGAATTTTTACATCGAGCATCCAGGTGATCAGCGCGCGCTCCAGCCGTGCACCAGCGCCCGCCAGCACATAGAAACGGGTCCCCGCCAGTTTCACACCGCGCTCGAAATCGATAATCCCGAGCCGTTCGCCGATTTCCCAGTGCGGCCGCGGCTTGAACGCAAACGAACGCGGTTCGCCTTCGCTGCGTAAGATTCGGTTGGCGGCCTCGCCGTCGCCGACCGGCACGTAGGGACGCGGGAGATTGCGCAGGTTG
>DAHVFB010000156.1 GCA_027317185.1 Deltaproteobacteria bacterium | reverse complement strand
GCTTCAGTGATCGAAGCAATGAGATCCGCAAACTTGGTGCGCAGGTAATCGGAATCAGTGCCGATTCGCCGTCATCGCACGCAAAGTTCGCCGCCAAATACGATCTCAAATTTCCGCTGTTGAGCGATCCGGAGAACCGGGTAACCAACGCCTATGGCGTATACAAAAAGAAATCTCTCTACGGCCGCGAGTTTATGGGAATTGAACGAACCACCTTCATTATCGATCGCAGCGGCCTGGTGCGGAGGGTATTTACCAAAGTAAAAGTTAACGGCCATATCGAGGAAGTACTTGCAGCCCTGCAAGACCTGCGCTGCTGATATTTTGGAAGTTCAGGGCCCGGCGCAGGTTGAAAGCCAATCGCGATTAGCCGATATTGATTTATTCAGATAGCATTTCGCATCCTTTCTATGACGCAAAATTCTTTGGTAACGATCGACTTCGAAAAACTGGGCGGCGTGGTTCCGGCGATCGCGCAGGATCACGCGACCGGACGCATTCTGATGCTCGCCTTCATGAATCGCGAGGCGTTCGAGGAAACCGTTCGCACCGGACGAGCATGTTACTTCTCGCGGTCGCGCAAACGCTTGTGGCGCAAAGGTGAGGAGTCCGGCAACTTCCAGGTGGTGCGCGAAATCCGGATCGATTGCGACGCCGATACGATCCTGCTGGGCGTGGAACAGCGTGGCGACGGAGCGGCCTGCCATGAAGGCTACGAGAGTTGTTTTTTTCGCACGCTGCGCGACGGCGAATGGAGCATCAGCGACGATCGCAAGGTCGATCCGGCGAAATATGGCGAAACCTATGGCCATCATCCAAAGAAGCCTGCGATTTCCTGAGGCTGTTAGATTCTGACCGATGGCAACCCCTTCGAAAGTTCTGAAATTTGGCATTCCAAAGGGCAGTCTCGAGCAACAGACGATCGAGTTGATGCGGCGGTCGGGATGGCGGGTGTCGATTGGCTCGCGCTCCTATATGCCGAGCGTGGACGACGCGGCCCTGAGCTGCCGCTTGCTGCGCCCGCAGGAGATGCCCCGTTATATCGCCGATGGCACCCTCGACGCCGGGATAACCGGCAGCGACTGGATCGTCGAAAACGGCGTCGAACTGGTTAACGTCGAAAGCTTCGTTTATTCAAAGGTCTCACTGTCGCCCACGCGATGGGTGCTGGTAGTGCCCGAGAACTCGCCGGTTCGAAAACTCGAACAGCTCGAGGGCAAGCGCGTCGCCACCGAGATGACCAACTTCACGCGCCGGATCTTCGCCGAGCGTAAAGTTAATGTAGAAGTTGAATTTTCGTGGGGCGCCACCGAGGCCAAGGCGGCCGACGGCCTGGTCGATGCGGTGGTCGAGGTGACCGAAACCGGCTCCTCGCTGCGGGCCAATGGGTTGCGGATCGTCGAAGAGCTGCTGACCTCGACGCCGGTGCTGGTCGCCAGCACGTCGGCCTGGGCGGACGATTGGAAGCAGGCCAAGATCCGCCAAATCGGGGTGCTGATCCGGGGTGCGTTGGACGCCGAGCGGCGGGTCGGAATCAAAATGAACGTGCCGCGCCGCGACCTGGATAAAGTGATTTCGCTGCTGCCATCGATCACTGCGCCAACTATTTCGCAACTCTATCCCGCACCGTCCCTCAAAGGGATCGAATGGGTAGCGGTCGAAACCGTGATCGACGAGCATACGGTGCGCGAACTATTTCCGAAGCTGCTCGAAGCCGGCGCCGTCGGCATTATCGAATTCCAGCTCAACAAGATTATCTGAGCCTGCGCAGAATTATTCGGAGCTTCCGGATTATTCGGAGCTTCCGATCGTCCGGCCTGAATCGTCACTGTTTCGCCCGCGCAAGGATCGGCACGATCGATAGATCGCGATCGCGGCTGCGATTCGATCGTAAAAAATGCTAAACAGGCTGCACTATGGCAGTCACCATGTCCGACGATCCGCGTTCCGCCACCAACCCGCTGTTCAATGGCAACAAGTTGAAACTCGGCGTCTTCGCCTTCAACGGCGCCGGCGCGTTTATGACGAAAATTCCGGAGCAGTTTGATCCGACCTGGAACAATACGCTCGATGTGGCGCAACAGGCCGATCAAAACGGCTGGGAAGCGTTGGTTCCTTATGCGCGATGGCGTTCGTTCGTACGCCCCGGCCATCCGAGCGGCAACGTCTTCGAGTGTTATACCTGGGCGGCGGCGGTTGCCGCCAGCACCAGTTATAGTTCGATCCTGAGCACCGTACACGTTCCGCTAATCCATCCGATCGTCGGCGCGAAGATGGGCGCCACGGTCGATCATGTTTCCGGCGGCCGCTTTGGCCTGAACCTGGTATGCGGATGGTTCAGCGAAGAAATCGAGATGTTCGGCGCCGTTCCGATGGGTCACGAGCAACGCTACGATTACGCCGGCGAATGGATCTCCTGCCTTAAGCGGGTTTGGAGCGAAGATGCCGCTTTCGATTTCAACGGCAGCTTCTTCCAGCTCAAGCAGGCAATGACTCTGCCCAAGCCGATTCAGAAGCCCTACCCGGTTCTGATGAACGCAGGCGGATCGCCGACCGGCCGCCAATTCGTTGCCCGCCATTGCGACATGGCCTTCGTCCCGGCGGTCACCGATGACGAGCAATACGTCAGAGATCAGGTGAGAGCTTATCGAAAACAGGCCTGGGAGGAGCAGCATCGCGAAATCGAGGTTTGGTCGTCCGTTTACGCAGTGCATCGCGATACTTTCGAGGATGCTGTCAAATTTGTTGACTACTATGCGACCGAGCACGGCGACGACGAGTACGCCGACAGTTTCATGGCCGAGCAGCTCGCCAACGCGCAGACCATGCCGCCCGCGGCGCTCGCCGCCATTCGCCGTAATTTCAAAGCCGGCTACAGCGGGATCGCTTTGCTCGGGCCCGGGGACAGAATCACCGATCAATTGATCCGGCTGTCGGAATGCGGACTCGACGGAATTTTGCTGGTGTGGGTCGATTACAATGAGGGCGTGCGCAGCTTTAATCGCGAAGTGATGCCGCTGCTGGAACAGGCCGGCCTGCGCAAACCATTTCGCCGCCCCAACCCAACCTAGCAGCGTGCGCCGGGCCGGCGGCTTACTTATTCTGCTCACTACTGGACGCTGAGCTTCACTCAAATAGTCAGTTGTTCGCATCTTTTGTGCGGAATTAGGGTATATCGAAGCGATATATCCAAGGCTATATCCGCATATCGATATAGGTCCAAAATGCGATGTGGATAACTAGGCGCAGACCGGGTTGATCACTCCCCCCGGTTCAGGTCAACTGTTAACGGTTCAAGCAAGGCATGAGCTGTTCGCTTTGCAACCTGACAATCCCGGTAAATCCTCAAACAGCTCATCGCCTGGAAAACGCCGCAAAAACGATCGAGCGGCATCACCATCGGTCGAGCAACCATTGCCGCAATTAGTTCGTGGCGAGGTTCGACTGAGTAAGCCTCAGTTGCTTTATGGCGATGGTGATCATGGAGGGAGGAAACATGGAACACCGCAGCTCCTCAAAAAAATCCGGTTGTCCGGTCTTCGATCGATTCTCAGCCGTACTCCCCGGACGCGGAGAGGGCCGTGAGCTTGCCGAACAGTCAGGCTTTTATCTGCATATCGCAACTTCGACCGAACCCGCCAGTCCTCTGCCGTTGAATTAACCTCAGCGCACTTTCGCAAATTTTTTGTTCGAGCCGCCCGCCTCCGAACCGACGCGTGCACTGCGACGGATGGGGAGTGGAGGCTTGATCACTCCAGATAGCGTCCGCTCGTTTGGATTTCCGAACAGCTGACGGCGCGGTTTCCGAAAAGGGGGAATCATGCGGAAATTTTCAATCGCTATAGTCTTGCTCATGTTAAGTTCGATCGCTCTTCTAGGTACGGCTCAACTTAGCTGGGCGGTGCTGCAAACCACTCAGCGTGGAAAAATCGTCGCGCCAAAAGAAGGTAAGACCGTCTCGGGAAATGTGCAGGTAACTGTCAGGGCGGATCGCACCTTTATAAAATCAGCCGCTTTGTATCGGGATTCCGGCGATTATATCGGCGCATCGACCGCGGTGCCGTTCCGTTTTCAATGGAATTCGGTCTCGACCAACAACGGCACGCATCATCTATTCGTAAAACTGATGAATCGGCGGCAGGTGGTGGTCGGCACGCCCGCCGTCGATGTGAACGTCTCCAATGCCGCGGGCGCCGGCGGCAACGTGTTCTTCAGCACTCAGGCACCGCACGCACAATTGCCTTCCGGAGCAGTATGCGCGAATGAGGTTCCGTATTCGTCGTTTGAACCACGCCCGCAAAATGCGACTGCGAACCAGACGGTACCCAGTACAGCAGCGCTCAATAGTCATAATTTTTACAGCCAGCCCCTGTATAGTGGATCCGTCCCGGCGAGCGATTTTTCGCTGGTCGATGGCAACTATACCGGCACCACTGACATGATCATTCAATGGGCCGCCTGCAAATGGGGCCTGGATGAAGACGTGTTTCGCGCGATCGCAGCAAATGAAAGTTGGTGGAAGCAGTCGACCGCTGGCGATCATCGTTACAGTCAATCTCAATGTGAGCGTCAATATTGGAATGGGTGGAATGGAAATTCCTGCTATCAGTCATACGGGCTGACGCAGGTCAAAGTGTATGATTTCAATGCCTGGCCGGAAGCGAACACCTCAACATCTTTCAATGTCGATTTTATAGGCGCTTACATCAGGGCTTGCATGAATGGCGATTCCAGCAATCTGGATGGACAGGTAAATAACGCGACTGGCAATACGTACCCCAACGGGAGCACCAATGAGGTCTTCTGGGGCTGCGTAGGTGGATGGTACAGTGGGCAATGGTACGACAGCGGTGCGCAAAATTATATTTCGAACGTGCAGGCGCTGCTCGACTCCAAGCCGTGGCTTAAGCCTGGCTTTTGAGTCTGAGTCTGAAACATCTGCCCGCAAACCTCACTGCGCAGGCTTTACGGAGAAATCCTAACGGCGGTCCGGATCATTACCGGACCGCCGTTAATAGTATCGGTATTTGCGGCGCCCGGCCGCGAGGTTGACTTTTGAACGATTATGCCTTTGTCTGTTTCGAGTAGTTGTTAGCTTTTAAGCGCGGAAAATGGATGAGCCTACTTGCGCGATTGCGAATTAGGATTCCGGCTGCTCTGTCGGACCCATTCAAAGTTCTTCAAATTCGCACGATGGCGGTACCGGTAATCGCAACGGTCGCGGTAGTTGCGGTTCTGGCATGGCAATTCAGCGTTACCACCGGTGACGTTGCCTCGATCGAGAACATCGACCAGGTAATCTCTGAAGCGCGGCGGGCGCAAACTTACCTCGCTCGCGCTGAAAGCGATCAGCGCGCCTTCCTGCTCACCGGCCTCGACCGCGATCTGGGCGCGTCGCACCGTAGTTTCGATTTGACCATCGATACCATCAACACTCTGCACAGGCTGGTGCTCGACAACCCCTCGCAGGTGCAAGCGCTACTTAGCATCAACGACAATATCGCCGAGTGGAAATTGTATACCGATACGGAACTGCACCTGCGGACGGGACCCGATCCGGCCATTAAGGAGCATCTGCTCGGCATCCAAAGCACATTGATGGACACCATCGATGCGCAGTTCGAAAACTTTATGACGGTGCAGCGGCAGATGCGGGAGCAGCGCTCCAGCGAGGAGCGCGATGCCCATAACTTTCTGCTCGTATTCGCCGCGCTAATCGGTCCCATTGCGGGCGGGTTCCTCGGCCTGATGGGATGGAAACAGATCCAGCGGCTGTCGCGTACCTACGAGGCGTCGCTGGCGGTGGCCGACAGCGCGCGGGTACGGGCGGAAGCGGCCAACCATGCCAAGGATCAGTTTCTCGGCGTGGTCTCGCACGAATTGCGCGCCCCGCTCTCCACTATTCTGACCTGGTCTCATCTGCTGCGCTCTAACGATATTGAAGCGGGACAAATGGCGCGCGCGATCGACGCGATTGAACGCGGCGCGCGCAATCAGGCGCAACTGATAGATGACATTCTCGATGTTTCCCGGATCGTGGCCGGCAAATTCCGCCTCGACATCAAACCGACGCAGCTCACGGAGGTGATTGACAATGCCATCGAGAGCGTCCGTTCGGCGGCGGATGCCAAACGGGTCGATCTAACGGTCGACGTTGAACCGCTGATTGAGCCGATTTTGTGCGATCCGGCGCGTCTGCAGCAAGTGGTGTGGAATCTGCTCTCCAATGCGATCAAGTTCAGCGATTCAGGCGACTCGGTGCGTATTCGGCTGCGGCGGATCGATGATCTGATCGAACTGAACGTGACGGACGATGGCCAGGGCATAGATCCTGTGATGCTGCCGCATCTGTTTGAACGCTTCTGGCAGGCCGATAGCTCGACCACTCGATCGGCCGGAGGCCTCGGCCTGGGCCTGTCCATCGTCCGGCATATCGTTGAACTTCACGGTGGAAGTGTAACAGCGCACAGCCGCGGAGTTGGTTTCGGCGCAAGTTTTCTGGTGCAACTTCCCGTCTCGGCCTCGGATACGACCCGCTTTGAATCGATGGCTGCTGCCGCTCAGCGCAGACTTCCGCTCGCCGGGCTCGAGGGAATCGACATCCCTGATCTGACTGGAATTTCGGTGCTGGCCGTCGATGACGATCAGGAATCGAACTCCGCGCTGAAACTACTGCTCGAGAAAGCCGGCGCGGAAATCAAACTTGCCAGTTCCGCGAGCGAGGCGCTGAACATGCTTCGCGTCTGGATTCCGAGCGTTCTGATTTCAGATATCGGGATGCCCGACGAAGACGGACTCAGCTTGATACGTAAGCTGCGCGCCTTACCCTGGGCCCGTGGCGGCGCGATCCCGGCGCTCGCCCTGACCGCGTATGGCAGGGTGGAAGACAAGGTTCAAATACTCTCGGCGGGGTTCCAGATGCACGTGACGAAACCGGTAGATCCGATCGAACTGGTGGCGATCGTAGCCTCGCTGGCCGGCCGCACAACCCTGCCGCACCAAGGCGACGCCCCCGCGCATACGCCGCGATCCTCCGGCGCGCGCGGCTGACATCAACCGCATCCCCCTGTCCCGGTAGATGGGAGAAATCAATATTTTATCAGCCGGCCAAGGCAACCGGAGCAAGTCATATTCCTTCCCCCGCTTGGTTGCGGGGGAAGGTAAGCCGGATCATGACGCGGCAAATTACCGATTTGCAGCGTTCGTGTAGTGGCCGGGCAAACCCACCGGATGCGCCCTACTC
>DAHVFB010000155.1 GCA_027317185.1 Deltaproteobacteria bacterium | reverse complement strand
AAACTCCTCGTGATTCTCAATGCCATGCTGCATAACAAAACTCACTGGCAAACACCTGCGCTTACCTCCCCAACCTCTAACCTTTCTCCCCTCTTGGGCGCGGTTCCTGAACACGGTTGCTGCTAGGGAACCTCGGCACAAGACTCTGCTGTCACCCTGAGCGCAGCGCATGGGTCCCGGATCCGGGATTCTTCGCTGCGCTCAGAATGACAACCTAACTTGTGCAGAGGTTCCCTAGCGGCTGGCCCACTCCTCACCCGTTAGTGTGGCGCCGTTGGGTTCTGCAAATGGGCGTCTGAGGCGACCCTGGGGATAGGTGAGAATCCCATTCAATCGCGTCTCCCGCCGTCACCGTCGACGTCACCGCACCTATCGATTACACCCAGGGGCTCACCGCTGCCGGCGATTGCATCGACATCGCGGTGTCGGGCGTGGTGCTGAACCTGAACGGCAATTCGCTCAAAGGACCCAATGCGAACGGCAACAGTCAGGGCTGGGATGGTACGGTCAATGACGGGATTCGCGTGCTCTCGTCGGGCAGCGGCGACGTGATCATCGGCGGCCTGGACCAGATCACTTCGGAAAATTACCAGTCGGTGACCGGCATCGCCGATATCAATGGCTGGAACAACGGTATCGAATCGGATTCGAGCAACGTCGTCGCGGGCCATTTCGTCACCGAATACAGCTATAATGACGGCGTGCTGGTAAGTAAGGCGACCGGCAACACCATCACCGGTTTCGGCTCTCTCTACAATTATGACTACGGCGTGCAGCTCCTGTCCTCGACCGGGAGCAAGGTCACCAGCTCGCTCGATCTATATAACTTTATCGGCATCTATCTGGGCTACAACTCGGGCGAGAGTGTGGGAAATCCGGCCCCCAAAAACGTTGGGCCGAGCAATAACAACTTCGTCAATGACAACATTCTCTTTTCCAATCAGGGGGGAATTGTCATCGACATTAACAATCTGGGCAACCAGGTGCTGGACAATGCGTCGCTCAACAACGAATTCGAAGATTTGTATGATTTCAACCCTAAGTGTGCGACCAACGTGTGGGAGCTCAACATTTTCACTAACGCATCCCCGAGCTGCGTAGACTAGATAATCGGCAGCTTGGCTGAACCGGCGGCGGCGGCCCCTTGCGGCTCGCCGCCGTCTCTTTTTGCGCCGCGCGCACGCCTGATGGCTCGGGTGGCGGCAGCCGGATGGGCGAATAGCTACTGCGAGCAGAAGTGGCGCGTCAGTCCGATCCGTTGGCGGGCGCCACGGGCAGATGGCGTCCGGCGAGCGGACTGCCCCGATCAAGCGTAAAATTCGCGTGCGCCGGATCGCTAAAGCGCGGGTCGGCAAATACCGAATCGCGATCGTGCCCGGTCGCCTGCCGCCAGCCCGCCAAATCCAGCCGCTGGCCGCCCGCCATCTGAAATCCATCGCGCTCCGCCGGACTGAACCACAGGTTGCCGCGCGAATTGAGCGTGCCGACGAAGGCCTGCCACAACCGTGCCGACAGCGTCGTCGAAATCAGCGCCGAGCCGCTCGCGGCGCTCACGATCACGTCGTTCGCCAACGTCCAGTTCTGCGACTGAAGCATCAGCGTGCGCCCGCTCTTCCATTCCTTCATCGGCCGCGTGGTGTCGTAAAGCCCACTCACTGAAATCTGCGCCTTGCCGTTGCCGTACAGGATGTCGCCGCGCAGCGTGATGCCGCTCGAATTGCCGCTCAGCACGCCGGCCTGACGGTTGTCGCAGATGATACTCGAGTTGATCGCGAAGGGCCCCTGGTTGGCTTCGATAAAGATGCCGTCGGTGAGATTGCGGCAGATGAACGAGTGATCGACTACAATGTCCGTGCAGTCGGTGTCGAACCAGACGCCGCGCGCCTGGTTGCCGGCCGCGACCACGCCGCGATAGAGCGCATTGGTGATTTGCAGGCTTTTGAGGCCAGCGACCGACCAGCCGAGGAATCCGCCGGCGGCGCCGCGCCAGTTGTTATGCGAGGTCTGGTCGTTGGTGAACAGCAGGTTGGTCACCCGCCAGAGCGTCATGCCGGCGCCACCGTTGAAGTTCGCGCGGCTGTGCTCAACGGTGACGACGTTGGAATTGCGCACCGACAGCCCCATCCAGTTGTTCCAGTCCATCGCGCAATGGTCGATGACGATCGCGAAGGAGTTGTCGACCGTCACCGCCGCGTCCTGCAGAAACGCGTTGGAATCCTCAAAGGTGAGGCCGCGCACGACGATGTTCGACTGGCCGTGGATGCGCAGCAGCGACGCGCGTTCGGCGACTTCGACGTTGGCCGTCGCGGCATCGAGGCCGGCGGGCGGATGGATATAGATCGCGCGACTCGCCTCGTCGACGTAAAAGGTGCTCGCCTGATCCTGCATCGCGCCGGGGGCCATGACCTGCTCGAGCGCCCGTCCGTCGACGAAGATCATCTCGCGCCGCAGCACGATCGGTTTAACGTGTTGCGATTCCCATCCCGCGGGCAGCGCCGTCTCGCCCCATGCGTAGGGCCATTGATGAGTCCATATGCCGGGCTTGAGTGGCCGCCATCCCACCCACGCGTTGGCCCCCGAAATAGTTACGCGGCCGTGGCCGGCGCCCTCGAGAATAATCGGTGCGGCATTGCGATCGCCGCCCGGGCCGAGGTCGAGGCTTTCGCGATAGACGGCGGGATAGATCTCGATGCGGGAGGCGGTATTGCGGGCGCGCCGCTTGAGCGCGCTGGCAACCGCCTGGCTAATCGTTCGGAACGGGAGTTCGCGCGTGCCCGGATTGGCGTCGGAGGCCTGCGGATTGCCCGGATTGACGAATAGGGCGCTGGCCGCGGACTCGTCGACGGCCGCGCCGGTGGCCTGCGCGAGTGCGGCCCGGGGAACCCAGGCCGCACACGCCAGCATCAGGAGAGCGCCGGCGACGACCGAACGCGCGGGCCGCTGCGCGCCGGCTTCAGCGCGCCGCCTCAGTCGGGCGTCCCGCAATAAGCGGGCAATGAATCGTTCGGATTCGCCCAGGTCGAATTCTCGTCCTGCTTTGAGCTGCTTTGCCATCCGCCGAGGTTCTGCCTGCCGAACTTGGTCGAGAACGGTGCTGAATTAAATTGATTGAACCACACATTGTTATCAGAGTTGATGCTCGCGGCAAAAAGCGCCCACGAACCCGACAGGCTCGAAGTCAGGACGAATTGCGACGCCGCCGTGCCCATCACGTGGTCCGCGCCGAGCGTGAAGTATTGCGAGTACAGCGCGTAGCTCTGGCCGGTCGCGTAATTGGTGACGTTGCGCGGCGAGTCGCTGCCGCCGATAAAAATCCCGGCCTTGGCGTTGCTCACAATCACGTTGCTCTGCAAATTCACATAAGTTGAATTGGCCATCTGGAAACCGTTGAAGAGGTTGCCGAGCAGCAGCGAGCTCTGGATCTTGACCGGGCCTTCGCTGGCCTCGACGAAAAGTCCATTGGTCTGATTACCGCAGAACTGATCGTTCTGGATCAGGAGGTTGGCGTTGTCGGTGTCGAACCACCATCCCCCGGTCTGATTGTAGGCCGAGACGGAATTGGAAAACGTCGCATCATGGATGCGCGAGGTCTTCATGCCGTCGGCGTCAAAGCTGACGAAGCCGCCGGCCGCGCCGCGCCAGTTGTTGGACGAGGTTTGGTTGCTGTCGAACAGCAGGTTGTCGAGTTTCGAGAGCGCGATGCCATTCTCGCCGTTATGATCGGCGAAGCTGTCTTGAATCGTGATCTGCCGCGCCGGTCCGCCCGACACCGACATCCCAAGCCAGTTGTTGTGGTTGAAGGTGCAGTTATCGACCAGGATATTCGCGCCGCCGACGAGTTTGACCGCGCCATTGCCGACGCTGTTGACCGGGGTGCCGTCGTCCGCGAAGACCAGGCCGCGCAGCACCAGGTTGCTGATGCCGTTGGGCGTTTGCAGCAGACCCGCGCGAGTGGCAACTTCGACCGTGGCGCTCGACAGGTCGAGGCCGGTCGCCGGGAAAATCGTGATCGTGCCGCCGTCGGAGACGTTGAAGGTTCCGGGTCCGGGCAGCGGCAAGGAGAGTTGTTGCACGAGCGCCACACCATTGACGAAGACCATCTCGCGGCGCGTGACGATCGCGGGCAGACTGGGCCATCCAGCGGGCGACGGCGCGTTGCCCCAACTATAGGGCCACGGCTTCGTATAGGTGCCGTCACCCTGACTCTGCCATCCCGTCCAGACGTCGGCGCCGGAAACGATGGCCGCGCCCGGAGTGCTGGCCTCAATGATCAACGGGGCGGGATTCGAGGCGTTGAAGCGATTGAGGATAATCCTCTCGCGATAGACGCCCGGTCCAACCTCGATTTTGGTGCCGTGCGCGACATTGCCGGCCGCGATCGCGACCGCCGCGCCGATCGTTAACAGCGGCTGAGCCTGCGACCCTGGATTACTGTCGCTAGCCTCCGGGTTCGACTGATCGACGTACACCACGATGCTGACCGCGCTCTCGTTGATCTGGGCTCCTGTGCCTTGAGCACTGGCCGAAACCGCGCAGGTGAAAACCATCAAGGCTCCCGTGAGCCAACCGAACACTCGCTTCATTGAAATCTCCCCTCTGACCACCTGATAATCGTCTTCTCTGCTTGGCGAATTGAGCCGGACAGCGTTTTCGCCAGAATCAGAATTTTCGTCAAAAAACTTCAAGATTCAATTATGGGCAGCAATTTGCATATCTAAGCGTATTAATCATCATTGCGGAATGAAATTATAACGCTCTTTAGTGCTTAGACTCATTTATGACAAAAAGAACATCGTACAGGAAGAAATTTTCATCTAAAGCCGCTAAACTGCTCAATAATGATTCAATTGCCAAACGCGCAGATTGCGACGTATCCTTTCCCGCGATGAATCATGTGGAGTCTGCAGTCGTGTCCCAAATAGACACGTCGAAACCAACCTCCTGTCGTTTTTGCAACGGAACGACGCGCCCGCATTGGCGTCGAGGCCTCTTCAACCGGTGCCTTTCTTGCGGGTTGCTGACGCGCACGCGCTCTATCGAAGGGGCGGAACTCGAACGGCTTTACGAGCAGAGCTGGCTCGATCCGGATTTCCGCCGCAGCGAAACCGGAGGGACGGAGCTTACCCATTCGCGAGTTTACGCCGCCAAACTCGCGCGTGAGCTGCGCATCAAGGATTTTACGGGACTCAGGATTTGCGATTTCGGCGCCGGCCGCGGTTCGATGTCGCAAGCCTTGAGCGAACTCGGCGCGGAAATCTACGCGGTCGAGCCGTTCGGTTATGACTTTTTGATCAAGCAGGGAATTCGTGCCTTTCGCAATCTGCGCGATCTGCCGCCCGAGGTTGAACTGGACGGCGTAGTCGCCATCTCGGTCCTCGAACACCTCGACACTCCGTGGCAGGCTCTCAAGCAGATTAGGGAGCGCATTAAACCGTCGGGATGGGTCTATCTGGCGACGCCCAACGCCAACGGGCTGGTGGCGCGCATCGCGCATGACCGATGGCGAGAGGCGGTGCGCCCCGGCCATCTGGTCCTACTGACGGCCAAAATGATGGCGAAAATCCTGGAGCGAGCGGGATATAGCAGCTACCGGCGGCTCCGCTGGTACATCGCCTATCAGTCGGGGGCGCGGAATCTATTTGGCTATGCCCTCCAGATGTCTGGACTGGACGGCGAATTGCGGTATCTGGCGTTCAAATAGAAGCAAGCCTCGTCGATTTGCGGGCTATTGATCCTATAGCCGCCATATGACTAAAACTTGAGACGCGGTAGCGCTCGAGAATTCATATTACGGCGGGTCTTGAACTTCCACATTGCGTTTTCTGACCAAAATTCCCCTCTAAATATGCGCTGGCCGACGGTCGTTCGACTCCCGCATCCGCGCGGGGGCATGGAGAGATAATGTCCCGTCCATTCGCGTTAGTCGGTCCTTTGGTTCGTCTAGTCCGCACTTCCGGCCGTGCCGCATTGATGATCGCCGCCGCGGCGTTCGTTCTGATGAGCGCTCCGGCCTATGCCAGCTTCGATGGCACGGGCAATGCCGCCGACGCGGTGCTCGGCCAGCTCGATTTTGCCAAGAATGCCGTCAACTTCGTCGATGCGTCGGGCTTGAGCGTCGGTAACGAAGCGGGCGTCGCGGTCGATCCCAGCGGACGGCTGTGGGTCGCCGATACGTCGAATAACCGGGTGCTGGGCTGGCCCAACGCGGCGAGCTTCAGCAACGGCGCTCCGGCGACGATCGTGATCGGCCAGCCGGACTTCAATTCCAGCTACGCCAACAATACCGGCGGCCTGCCCGGAACCGCGCCGAGCGCGGCGACACTGTGGGGACCGAGCGCGCTCGCGATCGATCCGGCGAGCGGAGATTTATGGGTCGCGGATAGCCTGAACAATCGCGTGCTGGTCTTCGAACCGCCGCTGGTCAGCGGGATGAACGCGAGTCAGGTTTACGGCCAGAGTGGCAGCTTCACGACCAACGGCGGCTGCACGCACGTCGGGACCACCACGCCCGGCGCCTTATGCCTGCCGCAGGGAGTCGCGATCGACGGTGCGGAAAACCTGTTCCTGGTCGACACCAACGACCACCGCGTGCTCGAATTCGATGGTGCCGCGAGCACCTTCAATCAGACCGCCAATCTCGTTATCGGCCAGCCCGACTTTATCCATAAGATTTGCAACAACAATGGCAACAATCTGACGGGACAGGTGCCGTCCGCGCAATCCTTGTGCGTGCCCGAGAGCGTGGCCGTGGATGCGCAGGAAAACGTCTACGTCGTCGATCACGGCAACAATCGCATCCTGGAGTACACCAATCCCCTGACCACCCATGCGACCCAGCCGAACGCCGACGTGGTCTTCGGACAGGCGGGCATTTTCACGACCAATTACTGCGACGCGAACACGGTCCCGCCCACCGTGACTCCCACGACCTTGTGCGGACCGCATGCGGCGACGGTGGACGCCTCGGGTAACCTGTGGGTCACCGATTCAACCAACAGCCGCGCGCTCGAATATCTTGCGCCGACCGCCGTGCCGAATCCGGCGTGCGTGCCGGCGGCCGATGGCAGCGGATGCGCAGGCGACACCGCCGCCGACCTGGTACTGGGCCAGAATGACTTCACGCATCGCAGCCCCAATGACACGAGCAGCCCGAATGTCCTGGGGCCGAACACGCTGGCGACGCCGGAAGGAATCACGACCCGTCCCAATGGCGGCGGCGCCGACGTTTACGTGGTCGACAACGCCACGCTCAATAGCAAGAAACAGATT
>DAHVFB010000154.1 GCA_027317185.1 Deltaproteobacteria bacterium | reverse complement strand
GGTTTACCATCCATGCCATCAATGGCGGCTATCTTGAGTGCCGTCGATGGCAGGATCTGCATCAATCCCCGCGCATCGGAACTTGATCTGGCGTGCGGATCGAACAAACTTTCCTGCCGCATCAACGCCAGAACCAGATACGGCTCTACCTCATTTCTGGCAGCGGCGGGCAAAACCAGATCCGTGTACGCCAGCGGATACCGTACACGCTCAGCCAGATCGGGATTGAGAGCGCCCTGCTTCACCCATCGTGCAGCCAACATCAGCGCGTCATGCCACGCGCGCGCGGCCTGCAGCTCGCCGATAATGAATTCATGCAGCGAAGGATACTCACCGGTCCATGATTCGAGCGCTTTCAGCTCGGGCGGCTCCAGTTCGCGCATACCCAATTTACGCAGCGCTATCACTCGATCAAGATGAAACTGCACGCCGGGCGTTTCGATCTGCGGGACCGGCGGTGAAGTGATTACGGCGTCCTCAGCGGCCACGTTCGATGGCCGCAAGCCGGTTTTGAGGCTCGCGAGCGCTGGATAGTAGTTGCTGTCGAGACTTCGTGCGAGCCGGCGAAAAATTGTGAACGCCGCCGTAACATGGCCATTCTTTTCCAGCGCGCGCGCCTCCCAATAGACGAGCATGTCGCGATCCGCCGCGGAATGCGCACGCGGACTCATGGCGGCGAAGGCACTCGCCGCCTCCGCATATCTGTGCGTCATGTAAAAAGTCCACGGCATTCTGAAGCGCGCTCGCACGGCGGCCGCCGACCCGGGATAGCGCGCCAGGATACGCCGATAGGCGCTGCGCGCGGAATCGAACTGTCGATCGTCTTCGAACGCCCTGCCCATCGAGAATAGCGACTCGGCCGCATACGAACTTTGCGGAAACTGATTCGCCACCTGCGCGAACATCGCACGCCCGTTATGAGTGTCATTAACGTGCCAATACAGATGGCCCAGCCGATCCAACGCCGCGGGCGCCTGTGCGCCGCGAGGTGCGAAGGCTAGATATGCGAACAGCGCCGCACGCTCGGCGGCTGAATTCCCGCGCGCCGCGCGCGCCAGCATCCAAAGCAACTCCGCATGAATCGGTGACGGTGGCGATAATTCCAACGCCGCTTCGATCTGTTCACGAGCGGCGGCCGCGCTTCCCTCCCGGAGCAGCAAGGCTGCTTCCGTATCCCGGTAAGCGAGCGCATCGGTACCGGCGAGACCGGGATGCGCGGCGAGCAAGGCATACGCCGCAACACGTGCACGGCGATCGAGAACCCCGCCCGGAAAGCGCTCCCGCTGCGTCATCAGTTCGGAGTAGGCGGCCTGGAAATTTCCCAGCGCCGCCAGCGAGCTTCCGACAATGTAGCGCGCACTCTCCTCGAGATCGGGCGGCGGGCTGCGATCGATCAATCCTCGCGCAATCAGCTCGGCAGTCGCGTACTGGCCAAGCTGATAATTAAGACGCGCCACTTCGAGCGTTGCGATCGGTCCGAATACGCTCTGCGGATAATCGCCAAGCAATCGATTCAGGCTCTGGAGCGCGCCCGCATTGTCGCCTGCGTCGCGCCTCGCCAGCGCCAGATAATAGAGCGCATAGTCGGCCAGCCGCGCGCATCCTGAAACCGCACCCGTCAGCGCCGGCTGCGCGTCTGCCAACTGATGGGTTTGGTAGTCGTTGTAGCCGGACGCAAACTGTCCGCACAGATCGATCGGCGTTTCCGCGCCCGGCGCGCGGATCGCGGCGATCGCAACGAGTGCGCTGCCAAAGATAATCGCGATCACAACTCGCATACTCATCCATTTGTGGTTATCTGAGCTGGCGCACCGCTTCAACGTGGCCGCATAACCTTAATCCCCCGCCTCATCTCTCAATCGGAAACAACTGTTGAGCTTGCCCCACTTGAACCCGGGGCTTGCGTCGGCAAAAGTCAGTCTGTGGATAGTGACGCGCCCAAATTGGTGCTGGCTTCGGGATCGCCCCGCCGCCGCTCGCTGCTGGATGCCGCCGGCTTAAGTTTCTCGATCGTTGAGAGCCGGCTGCACGAACGGCGCCGGCCCGGCGAGCCGGGCGAGCAATTTGCCCTCCGGATGGCCCGCGATAAGGCCACCGCGGTATCGCGCAGAATTGTCAGCCCGATCGTGCTGGGAGCCGACACCATCGTTGAGCTCGATGGAAACGTTCTTGGTAAACCAAAAGATGCCGCTGAGGCGCACTCCATGCTGCGCATGCTGTCCGGACGTACACATACCGTAATCACCGCATTTGCGATCGCCCACGGCGGCGAGATTCTCGAATCCGCCGCGATGGCCAGCCGGGTCACTTTTCATGAACTGCGCGAAGACCAGATCGCAGCTTATATCGCCAGCGGCGATCCGTTCGACAAAGCGGGCAGTTACGGTATCCAGGATGGCGGCGCGGAGTTTATCGCCGCGGTGGAAGGCACACGCGACAACGTGATGGGCTTGCCGGTTCGCGAGGTGATCGCGGTACTGGCACGGCATGGAATCGAACCGGTCTGATGCCCCCTGCTGAGGAAATTGAACAGCGGCTGCATCGGATTCGCGAACGCATCGCTGATGCTGCCCGCCGCGCGCACCGCGATTCGGCTTCGATACGGCTGGTAGTCGCCAGCAAAACGCAAACTCCCGATGCGATCCTGGCCGCATATGGAGCTGGGGCGCGCGAGTTCGGCGAGAATTACGTCCAGGAAGCCGTGAGCAAGCGTGCGCGGCTGAACGATTTAACGGATGTCCAATGGCATCTGATCGGGCATCTGCAAAGCAATAAGGCGCGGCTCGCGGCGACCGCATTCACGATGATCCAAAGTGTCGATTCCGAATCGATCGCCCGCGCGCTGGGACGGGTCCGTCCCGCGATGCCCGTGCTGATCGAGATTAATTCCGGCGGCGAGACCACCAAGACCGGTGTCGCTCCGGATCAAGCCGAGCGGTTGGTCGATACGATTCGCGCAGTCGTGGACGTGCGCGGTCTGATGGCAATCCCGCCAGCGGGCGACAATCCCGAAACATCGCGGCTGCAGTTCGCCCAACTTCGTGAACTGCGCGACCGGCTTGCCACTGCCACCGGACTGGCGTTAAGCGAGCTGTCGATGGGCATGACCGACGATTTTGAAATCGCAATCGAGGAGGGCGCGACCATCGTGCGCGTCGGGCGCGCGATTTTCGGCGAACGCATCACATGAAGAAACTTGGCTTTATTGGCGGCGGCAACATGGCCGAGGCGATGATCCATGGCCTGCTAAACCGGCGTCTGTTCAAGGCCGCCGATCTGATCGCATCGGATCCGGAAGCCGCGCGGCGCCGCCGGCTTGCGCGAACTTTCAAAATTGAGACCACCGGCGACAATCGCGAGGTGGCTGCGGTCTCGTCCGCAATTCTGATCGCCGTCAAGCCGCAGAGCATCGATTCGGTGATGGACGAATTGCGGCTTGCGATCGAACCCACCGCGGCAAATGGCGCGCGGCGCCGGGCGCGGACTAACTCAAAACTGATCATCTCGATTGCGGCGGGAGTTACGATCGCACGCCTCGAAAAGGGTTTCGGAGTGGGTGCGCGCGTGATCCGGGTGATGCCCAACGCGCCCGCGATGGTTGGCGCCGGGATGGCCGCGATGGTCCGCGGGCATGCCGCCACGCGGGTCGACGAGAGCTTCGCGATGCGGATTTTCGGCGCGGTGGGCGAGGCCGTCGCGCTGCGCGAGGAGGCGCTGCTCGATACCGTCACGGCGCTATCCGGCAGCGGCCCGGCCTACGTATATCTGTTCGCCAAGGCGCTCGCCGAGGCCGCCGAAGCCGATGGACTCCCGGCCGATCTGGCTTTCAAAATGACCTTGCAGACCATTCGTGGCGCGGAAGAAAGTATGCGCCGGCTCAAGCTCGATTTAGGGGAATTGATCCGCCGCGTGGCGTCACCCGGCGGCACCACCGAGGCCGCCCTGCGCAGGTTCGATGCGGAGCACTTTTCTGCTATCGTGGCGCACGCTGTTCGCGCCGCCGCCGAACGCTCGCGCGAGCTTGGACGCGGACTCTAAGGAGCTATTTTATCTGTGTTTATCGGCTGGACCGGACTCGTTGCTTTCATCCTTTTCCGCGTTATTTCTCCACTGCTTTCGCTTTATTTTTGGATCATAATCATCTCGGCGGTGCTCAGTTGGGTGCAACCCGATCCTTATCATCCGCTGGTGCGCGCAATTTATGGATTGACCGAGCCGGTCTTTGAGTGGATCAGGGAACATATGCCGGTGGTTTTCGGGGGGATCGATCTCTCGCCAATGGTCCTGCTGCTCGTGGTCGAGTTCCTTCAGGTTTGGCTTTTGCCCAACCTCTACATGCTGTTGCTCAATCTTGCCTGATGACCACGCCTGTGCCTCATTCGCTTCAGCGAGAGTCAGGAAAAATAGCGTGGAACGGGGTATAATCAACTCCGTTGACAAGCCGGGACGCGATGTTTACCTAAGAATTGGAGAGGCTCGATACTTCGACGCTTTCAGAAGTCTGATTATGCCAATTTACGAATATCAATGCTCAAAATGCGGCACTTTCGAGGCGATGCAGCGCATCACGGAGTCGCCGCTAAAGAAATGTCCGACCTGCAAAGGCAAGGTCGAACGGGTGATGTCGCGCACCTCGTTCGTGCTCAAGGGCTCCGGGTGGTATCTCACGGATTACGCGCGCGCCGGCAAAACCGAGGGCAAAGATGGCGGCAAATCCGATTCGAGCTCGACTGCCGCGGCCAACGGCGCCTCCAGCTCGGAATCGAAAAGCGAGGCCAGGTCCGACGCGGGCAAAGCTGCCGAATCCAGTAAATCGTCCGATTCCGGTAAATCGACCGATTCCAGCAAGTCGGCCGCCTCCGAAACCTCGAAGAGCTCCGGTTCCACTAAAGCCGCAGCCAAGTGACGGGTGACGAAATCAATTTCGTCATTCGAAGAATGAGGGCTTGAACGCCATCACCTTCGCGCGGCGCTTTTCACTTTTCGATCAAGGGCGAAACTCTACCCGATGCGAGCTTTGTTCCTCGATAATGAAGTAAGGCTGCGGCGGGACTACCCCGATCCGCGGCCCGTATCCGGCGAGAGCCTGATCAAAGTCGAGATGGCGGGCATCTGCGGTACCGACCTCGAACTGGCGCGCGGCTACATGTCATATCGCGGAATCCCTGGCCATGAATTCGTCGGACGCGTAATTGAAAGCGGACGCGCGGAAGTTATCGGACGGCGCGTGGTCGGCGAGATCAACGCCGCGTGCGGCCGGTGCGAATGGTGCGATCGCGGACTTGGACGCCATTGTCCAAACCGCACGGTACTGGGGATTCTCGGCCGCGACGGGGCTTTCGCCGAGCATCTGACTCTGCCTGATGAAAACCTGCTGCCGGTGCCCGACTCGATTCCTAACGAGTCGGCAGTATTTTGCGAACCGCTCGCCGCCGCTTATGAAATCTTCGAGCAAACTCACATCCAACCCACCGAATCGATCGCGATTCTGGGCGATGGCCGGCTGGGTTCATTGATCGCGATGGCGCTCAAGGCCGAACGTCTGCCATCGGTTATCGCAGGCCATAATCGCAGCCGGCTCGATCGGATAGCCGCGCTCGGACTTAAAGTATCACTTGAATCCGAACTGAAGCCCGGTTTCGATTTGGTAATCGATGCGACCGGGCGCGCCGAGGGTTTCAATCGCGCGCTCGAGCTGGTGCGGCCGCGCGGCCGCGTGATCCTCAAGAGTACCGCCGCCGCTTCCGCTCCCCTCAATCCCGCACCGGCGGTAATCAACGAGATAACGATTATCGGCTCGCGATGCGGCTGCTTTGGGCCGGCGCTCGAAGCGCTCGCCAGCGGACGAGTTGACCCGCGTCCGCTAATTTCCGGGATTTACCCGCTGGAAGACGGCATTGCCGCTATCCGGGCCGCGACGAATCGCTCTAATTTCAAGGTTTTGCTCCGTGCGGCATAAGGCCGCGCGCGGGCGCCGCGCCCCCGCCAATAAAATCGTTCTGGTTGGGATCGATACCGGCGGCACCTTCACGGACATCGTTGCCTCGGTGGGCGGCGAGCTGCGCGTGCATAAGGCGCTCTCGACCCCCGACGATCCTGCGCGCGCCGTGGTCGAGGGCATCCGCGCGATGCTCGATGGCGTGAGTTCCGCACAGGTCACCTACAGCACCACGGTGGCGACCAACGTCCTGTTGGAAAAGAAAGGCGGCCCGGTCGCGATTTTTACCAATGCAGGCTTCGAGGATCTGATCGAAATTGGGCGGCAGAATCGATCCGATCTCTATGCCCTCGCGCCGGATCGGCCGGAACCCCTGGTCGCGCACCACTTACGTTTTGGGGTGCGCGAGCGAACCCTATTCGATGGCGCGATTGAAACTCCGCTCAGCAGCGCCGAACTGGCGCGCGCGGTCCGCCGTGCCAAACAGAGCGGCGCACGGTCGATCGCAATTTGCCTGCTGCACTGTTACGCCAATCCAAAAAGCGAGGCCGCCCTCGCACGCGCGCTCGCACCACTTTCGCTTGCGCTCTCGGTTTCACATCGAATCCTGCCCGAATACCGCGAGTACGAGCGTCTTTCCACCACCGTGGTGAACGCTTACGTCGCGCCCGCAATGGTCACCCATCTGGAAAGTCTCGAACGCCAGTTCAAGCCTGCCCGGTTGCGGGTGATGCAATCCAATGGCGTCGCGACCGGCGTCGAGCAAACGCGGCTGGAGCCGGTTCGCACGCTTCTGTCGGGTCCGGCGGCAGGCGTGATCGGCGCGGCGGCGCTGGTGCGCAGTATCGGTATCAATCGCTTCATCACCTTCGATATGGGTGGCACTTCGACCGACGTGTCCCTATTCGATCGGCGCGCGCATATCCGCACCCTTAGTTATCCCGCCGGGTACGCGGTTCGCACCCCTGTAATCGATATCCATACGGTGGGCGCAGGCGGCGGATCGATCGCCAGTCTCGACGCCGGTGGATCGCTGCGCGCTGGGCCGGAGAGCGCCGGCGCGAATCCGGGACCTGCATGCTATGGGCGCGGCAATCTGCCGACGGTCACCGATGCCAATCTGATAGCCGGCCGGCTGGTGGCCGAAAACTTCCTCGGCGGCCACATGGAACTGTTTCCGCGGCGCGCGGCGCAGGTGATGGGGAAGCTGGGCAAGGCGATGGGCGTCGATCCGCTCCATGCCGCGCGCGGAGTCATTCGCGTGGTCAACGCCAACATGGAGCGCGCGGTGCGGCTGATCACGATCGAACGCGGTTTCGATCCGCGTGAATTCGCACTGATGGCTTTTGGCGGCGCCGGTCCGATGCACGCC
>DAHVFB010000153.1 GCA_027317185.1 Deltaproteobacteria bacterium | reverse complement strand
CACCAGGGTCATTCGATCCGGCCGAAAGCTCAAGGCAGCCAATTCGACAATCTGATCGTTAGTGACCCGGTCGATTTGCTCGGCGAGTTCTTCGAGCGGAATTTCGCGCCGGAAATAGATCTCATTGCGCGCCAACCGATTCATGCGGCTATCGGTCGATTCCATCCCGAGCAGCATGTTGCCCTTGAGCTGGCTCTTGGCGCGCGCCAGTTCGGCCGGTTTCAAACCGTCGCGCACCATCTTGCCGATCTCGCGCAGCGTGACTTCGATCACCTCGTCGGTCCATTCGCGATTGGTGCCCGCATAGACTGCGAGATAGCCGCAATCGATGTACGACGAATTAAAGGAATAAATACTGTACACGCGGCCGCGGCGTTCGCGGACTTCCTGGAACAGCCGCGATGACATGCCGCCGCCCAGCGCGGTATTCAGAACATAACTGGCGTAACGCAGCGGGTCGGACTGACTAAGTCCCGGGCCGCCGAGACATAGATGCACCTGCTCAAGTTCCTTTTCGTACTGAATCACGGAGGGACGCTCGGCTGGGGGACCGATCGGTATGGCGCGGCCGTCGCCGGGAATTCCGCCAAACAGGCGCGCACAGTCCGCGACCAGCTTGTCGTGATCGATCATTCCCGCGGCGGCGATCAGAATTTTCTCGGAGCGGTACCGCTCCGCCATGAACGAGGTGAGCAGTTCGCGATCCATGGTGTTGACGGTCTGCTCCGATCCGAAAATCGGCAGCGCCAGGGGATGGCCTTCCCAGAAGCGCAGATTGAAAAGATCGTGGATGAAATCGTCCGGGGTATCTTCGGCCTGTGAAATTTCCTGAATCACCACCTGACGTTCGCGATCGATTTCAGCCGGATCGAATTCCGAAGCGAGGAAAATATCCGCGAGTACATCGGTGGCAAGCGGCAAATCCTGCCCCAGGACCTTGGCGTAGTAGCAGGTGTATTCCTTGCCGGTGAAGGCATTGAGCACGCCGCCGACCGCGTCGATCTCTTCCGCGATCTGCGCCGCGGTGCGCCGCTTGGTGCCCTTGAAAAGCAGATGCTCGATAAAATGTGAGACGCCGTTTTGGGCGGCTTCCTCGTAGCGCGAGCCGTTTTCGACCCAGATGCCGAACGAGCACGAGACTACGTGCGGCATGGCCTCGGTCATGACTCGTACGCCGTTAGGAAGAACTGTCTTGCGGATCATACGACTCACCTAAGCGAGGCTCCAAAGGGACGCCGGTTTGCAGATTACTGATCGCGTCCGGTCTGCTCGTCCTGTGCCTCGCGCATCGAGAGCCGGATTTTCCCGGAGCGATCGACGTCAAGCACCTTGACCTGAATCTCGTCGCCCTCGTGCAGCACGTCTTCAACCCGGCGCACCCGTTCATTCGAGATCTGCGAGATATGCAACAGGCCGTCGGTCCCCGGCATGATTTCGACGAACGCGCCGAAATCGACAATTTTGCGAACCTTGCCCGCATAGACCCGGCCCACTTCGGGCTCTGCGGTGATCGACTGAATAATCTCGATCGCCCGTTGCATCGCTTCGCCATCGGCGGAGGCGATACGGATAGTGCCGTCATCCTCGATATCAATTTTGCAGCCGGTCTCCTCGGTGATCGAGCGAATGACCTTGCCGCCGGGGCCGATAACATCGCGAATTTTGTCGGGCTTGATCCGCATGGTATGGATTCGAGGTGCGTAGGCCGAAACTTCCTGGCGTGGCGATTCCAGCGCCTTCTGCATCACGCCCAATATAAACAGGCGCGCGTCACGGGCCTGATGAAGCGCCTGACGCATCACGTCGCGGGTTACGCCGCCGACCTTGTTATCCATCTGGATCGCGGTTATCCCGTCGGCCGTTCCCGCGACCTTGAAATCCATGTCGCCAAGATGGTCTTCATCGCCGAGGATGTCGGTCAGAACGCGAACCTTGTCGCCTTCCTTCACCAGCCCCATCGCGATTCCCGCTACCGCGGCTTTAATTGGTACGCCGGCATCCATCAGCGCCAGACTGCCGCCGCAGACGCTCGCCATCGAGGAGCTGCCGTTTGATTCAAGAATTTCGGAAACCACGCGAATCGTATAGGGAAATTCCTCTTCGTCGGGCAGCACCGCGGAGAGCGCGCGCTCGGCTAGCGCGCCATGTCCGATCTCGCGTCGGCCGGGGCCGCGCAGAAACTTGACCTCGCCAGTCGAGAACGGCGGGAAGTTATAGTGCAGCATGAATTTTTTGTAGCGTTCGCCCAGCAGCGCATCGATCTTCTGTTCGTCGGAGGAGGTGCCCAGCGTCACCGTCGCCAGCGCCTGGGTTTCTCCGCGGGTGAAGACCGCCGATCCATGGGTTCTCGGAAGCACCTGCACCTGCGCGCTGATCGGACGGATTTCAGTGGAAGTACGCTCGTCGATCCGCCGGTCCTGATCGAGAATCGCGAGACGCACGCGCTCGCGCACCAGTTTGTCGTAAACTTCGGCGACTGCTGCACGGCGATCGGGATCCTCGCCGCCAATTGCGGCCACCGTCCGGTCGGACAAGCCATAGACCGCAGTCGAGCGCTCCTTCTTGCCCTTGATCGCCAGCGCTTTCTCCAGTTCGGTGCCTATCTGATCGCGCACCTGCGCCTTGAGCGCTTCATCGAGCTGCTTGGGTTTGAATTCGCGTTTGGTCTTGCCGGCTAGCCGGCGAAGTTCCTGCTGGACCTCGAAAATCGGCAGCATCGCTTCGTGCGCCGAAAACAACGCGTCAAGGATGGTTTCCTCATCGACAATATTGGCGCCGCCCTCAAGCATCACGATCGAATCGGGCTTGGCCGCGACCACCATCGAAATGTCGCTCTGATCCAGCAGATCCAGTTGCGGGTTGACCACCAGCGAGCCATTGATACGGCCCATTCTGACCGCAGCCACCGGTCCGAGATGCGGAATGTCGGAAATCTCGAGCGCGGTCGAAGCGGCGATCAGGGCCAGCATGTCCGAATCGTTTTCACGATCGGCCGACAGCACCGTAGTGATGATTTGCGTCTCCCGGTCGTAACCCTTCGGGAACAGTGGACGCATTGCACGATCGATTAGACGGGAAGTGAGGATTTCTTTTTCCGACGGACGGCCTTCACGCTTGAAGAAGCCCCCCGGAATTTTTCCCGCCGCAAAAGTTTTTTCCTGATAATCGACGGTCAGGGGCAGGAAGTCAGTCTTGGCGCGCGCCTCATAGGCCGAGACGACGGTGGCCAGAACGATAGTTTCGCCGTATTGCGCGAGCACCGCGCCATGGGCTTGCCGCGCCAAACGCCCGGTTTCGAGTGAGAGCGTCCGCCCTGCGATTTCGATCTCTAATTTTCGATACATTTCCTTGACCTTGTGGAGGAAGGCAGGTGCAGGCCGATAGCGGTTAGCGATCGGAAAGATGATCCAGTCCGATTGCCGCCGTTGCGCAGCAACCGATTGGAACTGGGTCCAGTCGCGGCGGGATGGCCGCGACCGTCCGATCGGGCCTACCTCCGGATACCCAGCTTTTCGATCAGCTCTTTGTAACGAGCGAAATCGCGCGAGTGCAGATAATCCAGCAACCGGCGGCGCTTACTCACCAGTCTCAGCAGTCCACGACGCGAATGATGGTCTTTCGCATGGGTGCGCAGATGGCCGCTCAACTGCTCTATCCGAGCGGAAAAGAGCGCCACCTGAACTTCAGTGGAACCGCTATCCTTGGGAGATCGTGCGTTCGACTGGACAATTTCTAGCTTGCGAGCGGATGCGAGGGGCATCAGGAGTCTTGCTTATCCTTTTTCCTTGTTGTTGCGTGAGAAGCTAACAGAGCCGGACATTCAAGTAAAGGCAGCTGCTGCGACCGGTCTTCGATCGCCGATCGCCGGCTTACGAACCATCGCCTGCCAACGGGCTCGGACAGGCGATGGTTCAAGCCAGCGATCTTCGCTTCAGCCAACCTTCCGAGGCGACCTTCCAGGTCGATCTTCCAGGGATGCGTGATGGCGCAAACGTTAGGCAGCCGCTTTACGCGCTGCGGCAAGTGCCGCCTCGTAATCGGGATGGTTGGCGACCTCTTTGACGTATTCGGAATAAACTACATCATCGTTGCGATCGATCACGAACACGGCACGCGCCAACAAGTGCAGTTCTTTAATCAACGCGCCGTATTTCTGGCCGAATTCGGCCCCGCGCCAATCGCTCAGCGTGGTCACCTTGTCGACTCCGGCGGCTCCGCACCATCGCGCCTGCGCAAATGGCAAATCCATCGAAATCGTCAAAATCTGAACGTCGCCCGGCAGTTTCGAGGCTTCCTCGTTGAAGCGCCGGGTTTCCGCGTCACAAACTGGCGTATCGAGTGACGGCACTGCCGCGATTATCTTAACCTTGCCCTTGAACTGATCCAGCCCAACCGGCGCCATCCCCTTTCCGACCGCGGTGAAGTCCGGCGCTTTCTGTCCGGGTTTCAACTCCGGTCCGACCAACGTCATCGGATTGCCCCGCATCGTAACCGCCGCCTTGCGTTCTTCAGCCATGAAATAAATCTCCTCGCCAAGATTGATCGATCACGACTCTAATCGGGTCCACGTTGAGGGTAAACCTTCGCGCGGTGATGACTTGCCGGAAATCCGGCACTAAAGTTCCTTTGTAGTCACAAAATGGCCGATGGAAGCTTCGGCATGACTGGCGAATCAGGATCGCCCGGCGATGAAATTCGGGAGGGTGGCGTGAACGCAAGCGGTGTACGCGGGTTTCCCGCCGACAAGCCTATCGTGGTGGTGTTCGGCAGTTCGGTTGCGAAGCCGGGCGATGGGCTTTACGAGCAGGGCCGCCGGATGGGCGAACTAATCGGACGCGCCGGGTTTAACATGATGACCGGCGGGTACACCGGCCTGATGGAGGCGGCGAGTCATGGCGCTCACGAGGCCGGGGCGCGCGTAATCGGGATTACGCTGAAAAAGTTTGCAGAAAAGCCAAACCCGTTTGTGCGCGATGAGATCTCGACCGCCACTTTCAGCAAGCGTTTCAAATGGCTGATTGGGCGCGCCGATGCTTACGTCGCGATGCGCGGCGGGATGGGTACGCTGGCCGAAGTCAGTTTTGCCTGGCAGGAGCTCGCGGTTGAGATGATTGCGCCACGCCCGCTGATTCTGGTCGGCGCGGCGTGGCGTGCGATCGTTGAATGCTGGACGGAAAACCTGCTCACCGGGGCAGACGAATATCGGTTGATCACGCTGGTCGAGACTCCCGAAGAGGCAAGCGCCAAATTGTCCGAGTTCTTTGCCGTACACCCGATCAGCCGCCGCGCGCGCCGAGCGGCGAGTTAAGCCGGCCCGCGCGCATTCGGATGCGTTGAATCACGCTCGCACGGTATTTTAATTCGAGCTTTGCTTCGAATCGCGATATTTCCGGCATGAACCGCTGTTATCCCGGCTTGGCTTCTCGTTCAATTCGAAGGGCAAAGCTACCCTGAAATCGGCCGCTGCGGATAAATAGTAATGGTCGAAACCTGTATCCGGAGTAACCGATGCCGCTACCGATTGAAGATTATGCGTTGATTGGCAACACCTACACCGCCGCGCTGGTGGGTCGCGATGGGTCTATCGACTGGCTGTGTATGCCGCGCTTCGACGCTGGCGCTTGTTTCGCCGCATTGCTCGGGGACAAGCGCAACGGCCACTGGCTGATCGCCCCCGGCGTCGAGGTCTCCGCCACCCGCCGCTGCTACCGCAACGACACCATGATTCTGGAGACCGAGTTTGAAACCGCGGCCGGCAAGGCGGCGATTATCGACTTCATGCCGGTTAATGAACACGGCGATAATGTCCATTTGATCCGAATCGTGGAGGGACGCGGCGGAGAGGTCCCATTCAAGATGGAGATGACCTTGCGCGGCGACTACGGACATATCGTCCCGTGGGTGGTGCGCCGCGACTATGGCCTGCGCGCGATCGCGGGGCCCGAAGCGTTCGCACTGCGCACTCCGGTCAAAATGCGCGGAAAGAATTTCAGCACGGTGGCCGACTTTACGGTGGCCGAGGGTCAATCGATTCCGTTCATGCTGACCTGGTATCCGTCGCATGAAAACGAACCGCGGGCCGCTCATCCGTTCCGGATGCTGGCGGATACCGAGCATTACTGGCGCTCGTGGTCCGCGCAATGCACTTATCACGGACCGTGGCGCGATCCAGTGATGCGGTCGCTGCTCACGCTGAAGGCGCTGACCTACGCGCCGACCGGGGGTATAGTGGCCGCGCCAACCACCTCGCTGCCTGAAAAACTGGGCGGCGTGCGCAACTGGGATTATCGATTCTGCTGGCTGCGCGATGCCACCTTCACGCTCTATTCGTTGCTGTCCTCCGGCTACACCGAGGAGGCGCATGCATGGCGGCAATGGCTGATTCGCTCGATCGCGGGACGGCCACAGGAACTTCAGGTGCTGTACGGACTTGGTGGCGAGCGGCGGCTGACAGAGTTGGAACTCGATTGGCTTCACGGCTACGAAGGCAGCCGTCCGGTGCGGATCGGCAACGCGGCCCACGATCAGTTTCAGCTCGACGTCTGGGGCGAGGTGATGGATGTACTGCACCTCGAACGGCGTCATGCAATCGAGGCCGGCGCGGAAGCCTGGCACGTCCAACGCGTCATGATGGATTTTCTTGAAGGCGCCTGGGATCAGCCGGATAATGGCATCTGGGAGGTGCGCGGTCCTCGGCGTCAGTTCACGCATTCGAAGGTGATGGCGTGGGTGGCGTTCGATCGCGCGGTCAAAAGCGTCGAATTCTTTCATCTCGAGGGGCCGGTCGACCGCTGGCGCAAGCTGCGGGATCGGATTCACGCCGACGTGCTGCGATCGGGCTACAGCGAACAGCGCAAGGCGTTCGTCCAGTACTATGGGGCGGAGCAACTCGACGCGGCGCTGCTGATGATGCCATTGGTGGGCTTCATTCCGGCCAACGACCCGCGGATGGTTTCGACTATCGGTGCGATTGAGCGCGATCTGCTGCACAATGGTTTCGTCAAACGCTACGCCACCGATGGAAAGACCGAGAGCCTGCCGCCGGGCGAAGGCGCGTTTCTGCCGTGCAGTTTTTGGCTGGTGGACAACCTCGCGATGATCGGTCAGGAATCGAAGGCGCGGGCCATGTTCGAGCGCCTGCTATCGCTGTGCAACGACGTGGGCTTGATTTCCGAGGAATACGATCCGGATCTGAGGCGGCAAATCGGCAATTTCCCGCAGGCATTCACGCATGTATCGCTGATCAACAGCGCGCTCAATTTGACTGTCGCGCGCGGCCCGGCCCATCATCGCGCAACGAATTAAAAGACGGC
>DAHVFB010000152.1 GCA_027317185.1 Deltaproteobacteria bacterium | reverse complement strand
AGGTGACTCCGCCCGGCTTTCGTCATGGGTAGGCGCCACGTTCCTGCCACAAGGTCGAAGTCTTCCCACTTGGCCGAGAGCAATTCGCTGCGGCGGGGTCCAAGAAGAAAGCTCAAGACGAAATACGCGCGCCAGTATTCGTTCGGCTCTTGTGCTAGCGCCTCATTCACCCGCATCAGTTCGTCGGGAGAGAGGAATCGATCGCGCTTTTCCTCATGGAATTGTTTAATCCGAGTGGCCGGATTTGCGTCGCTCGAAAAGCCCCAATCCCGCGCCAAGTTGAACATAGTGCGAAGCAGGCGAACCAGCCGGTTCGCCGCATAAGGGCCGTGTTCTCGCCCAACCGTGGCATGAAGTTTTGCAACGTCATCATGAGAAATGTCCGACAGCTTGCGAGCGTACCAACCCTGAGGGGTATAGCGTCTTAGCTGCTTCTCATCTTCCTTCCAGCTTAGCTTGTGCGGCTTGGCGTGACGCTCGAAGTAATCCGCCACCAAGTTCTTGAAGATAGGAGCCTTGAGGGCGCGTTGACGGTCGAGGGCCGGATCTCCACCCGCAGCGACGGCCGATCGTGTCGCCTGTGCCTTGTTCCGGGCCAGCAGCACGGTCAGATCGGGATACTTGCCGAGCGTTAAGCGTCGAGGGCGGCCCTTGATCCGCCCCTCCCAAACGAAGCTGCGCGCGCCCGCGGCCGTGACGCGCAACGCGAACCCTTCAACTTCGGTGTCGCGTATGAAGAGTTGGCCGGCGGCCGGCGGCGATGTCGATTCGACGAGGCGTTGGGTTAGCTTGGCGTCCATGTAGACGTAGTGTAGACGTGTGTAGACGGAGACGCAAGTACCTCGTGGTAGCCAAGCGGGTCGCGATCCCGATTTCTATAATAAATAGGGCGTTATGAGAGTTGAGCGTGCGTGGCAGTAGGATAGACCCGGAGACTCTTAATCAGCGGGTCTCCGGTTCGAGCCCGGAACGGCCCACCACACTTTCCTCTGCGGATACGAATGGTCTCAGTGCATCATTCGGTTCCGCAGCGCCGCGAAAGTAAGTTCGCATCGCTTTAGAAATTATTTTCTGCGGGTTCATCGTGCAGCCGCGAACCATTCAGCGAAAAAAAGGGACGCCCGCAACGGGCGCCCCCTTCCGACCTGCTATTTACCGACGATCTAGCGGCCGATGCCAAATTGTATTCATGAGTAACAACCCGGGACCGAGACCGCGGAAGCGGAGAAGTTGAGCCGCAGATTCGGTCCGATCGTCGTATCGTTCTCGCAGATCAGTGCGCCATTGATCACCGCGCCACTGCCGACCGTGCAGCCGTTGTCTTCCACTTCCAACGTGCCGCTCAGCACGATCGAATTACCCCATGTGCCCGAGTTGTCGGCATTGATATACACATTTGCGGGAACCAGCCCGCCCGTCAGCACGATCTTCGCGCCCGATCCAATGCTCAACACGCCGCTGTCGAGCAAAACCACCGTATCAGTCGACCCGCCGGACAGCGTGAGCGTTGAAGAATTGTTCAGCGTGATGCTCGGCACTGAGATCACGTTCAGACCGCCACTGACGGTATCGGTGATCGTCATTTTCTTGCCGTCGGCCAGGCTGATCGCCGATAACGGCTGGGTCACCGTCGCGCACTGTGCCGCATTCTCAAACGTCTCCTCGTCATTTTCGGCGTTCTCAAGGATGCCGATCGATCCGCCGCTGGTATCAGTGCTGAAGCATTGGGCGCCCAGTCCCAGGCTGATAGTACCGCCGGAATCGGTGCCGCATTGCAGCACGTTCGTGTAGTTCCCCAGCGTGATCACGGTGCCATTACCGTCGGTGTCGGCCAGCACGATCGGAGCCGTCGAATTGTTGCCCAACGTGACGTTACCGTCGTCCGCGCCAATATAGCCGCCCATCACTGAGGCGTTGCCGACGGTCACGCTCCCCCCATCGATGAGAATTCCGAATGAAGCAGCGCTGCCCAGAGTTACCTGCGCATGGGTAACCGCGGTCGGCATAGCCCATGACATGGCGAACACTGCCACTATTGTTAATATCCCCCGTCTACTCACTATACATCTCCTCCCTGCGTTTAGCTGTCCGATGAAGACTTAATTAAAATTGCGATGAATTGCAAGGGACTGTACCATCCCTAAATTAAAAAATTCACCTGAATCGCGTTCGACCCGCGAGGAACATGCACGGATATCCACAGCCGCCGCCAAAAAAAGTCGCCTCATCATCGTTTTAACTTACGACTGACCTCGCGAGGCCCCGATTACACCGAATGCTTCGCTCCCACCTTGCGTCTGTCAAAATTTTGCCAAGTTTTCTTGACAGTAGTGCCAAGCTTTTGATGGATGCCGTACGGTTTCCTTCAAGACAAAAGTTCTTTCGAGTGCCTCTCAGGTCGTTTTTCCTTTGAAAATCTTAGCAATAGCGGTTTGGGGCCGCCGGGCATCTAGATTGCTTCCGATAGACGGCGATGATTCGTTCCAGCGTATCGCTAACTAATTACTTGACTGTAAAAGTCATGCGCGCTATGGAATAGAGTTAATTTACACATTAATCAAAAGATAAACATTTCATGTTAAAAGAAATTAAACGGTGAAGAGGAACACTATGAGTACACACAGATCGATTGGCACGATGGGGAGCAAGGTCTGGATGACTTTGTTCTCGATGGCCCTGCTGGCGATGTTACCGGCAGCCGCTGGCGCAGTAACGCTGGGCGACGCACTCAACTTCGCCGCCCTCAGCGATACCGGGGACGTCATTATTTCCAACACCGCACGGGTCAGCGTTAACGCCCTCGGCGCGGCGGCCGGGCAGAACGTGACCCTCGGCAACACCTCGCTGGATAGCAACGACGTCATTGCGACCAGCGGCGTCGTGACCCTCGGCAACTACGCCAAGGTCAAAGGCGAATGCATCACTAATGGTGGCGCGGTAGTACTCGGAACTGGCGCCAAATGCGGCAGCACCGACACCTCCGGAACCAGTCCCAAGTTGGCCCTGGTTTCGCAGGCGCTCACCGACGTGGGCACTTTCGAGAGCGCTCTCGCTAGCCAGACACCCACGCAGACCCTGGGCCCTATCAGCCTTGCGGCCGGCAAGAAGACGACGGTATTCAACACCGTCGCCGGGCTCAATATCATTCAGATCGATTCGATCACGCTGGGTAATTCATCGATCCTGACCGTCAGCGGTGCGTCGTCCGATTTTACCGTGCTTAATATCGTCGGCGACTTGAGCATCGGCAGCGGTGCCCATCTCGCGTTGACGGGCGGAATTATCTCCTCGCACGTGCTGATCAATGTTCAGGGCACGATCCCGACCTGGCTGAATTCGACCGTGATTGGCGCGACCATTGTGGCGCCCAACTCGGGCGTCGCCGCAGGCAGTGGCGCCAGGCTCGACGGCGCGATCATCGCCGATGGCAGTATCACCTTCGGCCCCAATGCCACTCTGACCTTCGACCCGTCACTGGTTGACGTGCCGTCGGGGACTCCGCCGCCCCCGCTGACGCTGGGCCGCGCGGCTGGCTTCCTGCTGGTTAGCACCGGCGGAACGGAGTCGGTGGGCAACGTGCTGGTGGCGGACCAGGGCAACTTCGGTGGAACGACGCTCGCCTTCGGCAGTAACTCCAAGGCCGCGGGTGACGCCATCGCAAGCGCCAACTCCGGCGTTGCCATCAAGGTTGGCAATTACACCACGATGAGTGGCGCGCTGATCACCGGTGGCGGCACCATCTCGCTCGGCTCGGGTGCGACGGCCGGCAGCCAGGACACCAGCGGCGGCAATGCGGAGCTGGCGACCTACGCCGGCGCGGGCCCCGATTCGAACTCCTACGCGGCTAATCTGGCCTCGGAGACCGTCAATCAGGTTCTGCCGCCGATTAACATCGCGGCCAGCCATTCGCAGACCATCACCACGGCGCTGGCGGGCGGCCTCTACGTCTTCCAGACCGCTTCAATCAAGATGGGCGGATCGTCAACCCTGACTATCGATGGAGTCAGCGGCGACTTCGTCGTGATCAACGTGGTGGGCGACATTAATGGTCCCGGCGTGTTGAACCTTTCCGCGGGCTTTAAGATCCTGCTCACCGGCGGCCTCACCGCCGACCACGTGGTCTTCAACGTGGAGAGCTCCTCCGTCACGCCGGCTTTGATCGGCGGTACCTCAAGCGTGTTTAACGGCACGCTGGTGGCGGCCGCGCGCGCCGGCACGATCGGCAGCGGCGCGACGATCAACGGCCAGTTGATCTTCGGCGGCGCAGTTACCGCGGGCCCGAACGTGACGCTGAACTACGTACCGGTGGTTCCAGTACCGTAACCGGTCCATAACTCGCGGTTGATGGGCCGCACGCGCCAGCCAGGCGCGTGCGGCCTTGCTTTTGGCGCCGCGCCAGCGCGTGCAGATTGCCTCCCGGCGAAACATTCGGGCCAGGTCCCCGGCGCTTAACTATTTGCCATGACCGTGGAATGTCCGTAGCGAGGATCGCGGCGTCAACGACCGACGCCCGCGGGTCGGCGGCGCACGATGCGATGGTTGGTAGCGACGGCGCGACCGGCCGCCGCCGTTCGTCCACGTCCGTCCAAACGAAACGGCCGGACGGAAGCTTCTCCGCCCGGACGCTCCGCGATGCGCCGCCTAGGGAACCTCTGCACAAGTTAGGTTGTCATTCTGAGCGCAGCGAAGAATCCCGGATCCGGGACCCATGCGCTGCGCTCAGGGTGACAGCAGAGCCTTGTGCAGAGGTTCCCTAATGCCCGCCGCCCACCAACTTGATCGTTTGCGGATGGTTGATCGCGTCGTCCGTAATCGTCAGCGTGCCAAATTGCCTGCCCTTGGCCGCAGCCGTGAAGACCAACTTCACCGTGCAGAACTTGCGCGCCGCCAGCGTCGCTCCCGTGCACAGGTCCGATCCGGCTTCGATGGCGAACGTCCCTGACGGATTGGCGCCGTTGTTTAAGGAAACAGCGGAGATGGTAATCGTCCCCTTGTTAAGCATGCCGGCTCGCAGGGTCACCGTCTTCGCCGGCGACGGCACGCCGATTTTGTGCAATCCAAATCCCACCGACAGCGGCGCTCCAAGTTTGCCTGGCGGACTCACTATCGTCACCGTGCCGAGCGTCACGGGCAGGCCGGTGAACGTGGCCGGCCCCGCGACAATTGAGGTGACCGCCTGGATGGAATTGGCGTTGAGCGGCGCGCCGGATGCGGCCACCGCGCTCAAAGTGAAATTCACCGAACTCCCAACGCCAATTGCGACTGGGGTAGAAAAAGTGAACGTCGTCGTGGCCCCCAGCGGTGCGCCGCCGGCCGAACCGCCTCCGCCCGCCAGCGTGGCCGAGAAAAATTCCGCCGCATCGCTCAGGCTGATCTGAATTGATCCCACCGAGAGCGCCGACGGGCTGTTGTTGCTGACGCTGAAGGTTCCGATGTTGGACAGACTGGCGCCGCGGATTGCATTGAGCGTCCCGGAAGTCACCAGGCTGACCGCGCCCCCCGATCCGGTGATCGAGACGGTGCTCATCTGCGCGGGCAGACCCGTGAACATCACTGGCGCGGCAGGCGCGCTGGCGGTTACCGCGGCGATCGATTGCGTCGAGTTCGAGGGCGTCGTGGCACTGCCGGAGACGACCACGCTCAACGTAAAAGTCATCGAACTATTCGACGGAATCTGGACCGGTGCGCCGAAATTGAAGGTGGTGGTCGCCGTAATCGTGATGGACGACGCAACTTGGCCGGTGGTCGCGCTCAGCGTGGCCGACGTGAACTCAGTGGGCGTGGTGAAAGCGACGTTGGCCGAAGTGACGTATTCGGTGGTCGAGGTCTGGTTGCTTACGGTGAAGCTGCCACCCGCGACGGTACTGCCCGGCGTGCCACTGACCGCGGAGTTCGACGCAACGACCTGGCCGCCGTTCTGGGCGGCCGCGAAGGGCGGCAGAAATTCGACCATCCGATTGTTGCCCGCATCGCTGACGTACAGGTTACCCGCCGCGTCGAAGGCCTCGCTTAGCGGATTGCACAGGTCCTCCGCCGTGGCATAAACCCCGGCCTGCAAACCGCCACTCTGCATCGAGTCGCAGAAGCCTGCGGTGAAGTTTCCGGCCGGCTGCCCGAACAGCAGATTCTCCAACTGGCCATTGGCCAAGGGCACGTCGAATTCAGCCACGCGATTGTTGGCCGCGTCCACTACAAAGGCATTGCCGACTTTGTCGATCGCGACCGCCGTCGGAAAGCACAGGCCCTGGAAAGTCAGCAGACACGAATTGCCCGTAAAGTTCGATTGTCCCAGGACCAGGTCGGCGGATACGTCGCCGGCGCATCCGCTGCCATCAGCCGCCGGCACGCACGCCGGATTCGGCGCGGCCGACGGCGCCAGATACTCCAGCACGCGGCTGTTGCCGGCATCGGCCGCGTAAAGATTATTCGCCTGATCGAAGATCAGCCCGACCGGCTCGCAGAGGCTGTCCGTACCGAGCCCCATCGAGTCGCCACTGTTAGTTCCATCGTTGCATGCGTTGCTTGTGAAACCGGGCTGGCCAATCACCATGTTCGCGGCGGCCGCGGCGCCGAAGGGGCTGGTATATTCGAGGATGCGGGAATCCTGAAAGTCCGCCACGAAGAGGTCGTTGAGACCGTCCAGCGCGACACTGATCGGCTGGCACAACGCCGTCGGCGAAACCCCGCCCGCATCGCACGCATGCGTCGTGAAGCTGCCGGCCTGGCCAAAGACTCGCACGGCGGCCGGATACTGCACCAGCGGCGTCGCCGCGAACGGCGGGTTGTATTCCAGCACCCGGCTGTTGCCGAGGTCCGCGATAAACAGGTTGTTATTGGAATCGGCCGCCACGCCCATCGGCTCGCACAGCGTCTGGCGCGTCGGCGCCGTGCTGCCCTGATTGCACGATGAGGTGTTGAAGTCGGGCTCGCCGATGACCAGATCGGCGGCGGCGCCGTTGGCATAGGCCGCCGCGCTGTGCCATCCGAGGACGCGGTTATTCGTGCTGTCGGAGAGGTAGAGATGATTGGCGGAATCGATCGCCACGGAGCTGAGCGCGTTGAGGCCGCCGGCCGGCAACGGCGGTGCCGATGAAACCGGCGCGATCACCGCCGCCGCCTCAATCGCGGCGGCGGTTGGCGAAGCTCCCAGTACGGCGGGCGAGATCGCGCTGAACAGAACTCCGTCGGCGGCGCTGGCCAGCCCAATCGCGTCGACCAGATTCGGTGCGTAATTGGCGAAATTGAGCTGACCCAGCACGCCCGCCGCGCTCGCCCCATTGGTTAGCGGCGAGGCGCCGTCGTAACGGAGCACG
>DAHVFB010000151.1 GCA_027317185.1 Deltaproteobacteria bacterium | reverse complement strand
GAGGATTGCGCCGACCTCGGCATAATCAAAATCGACCTGCTGGGACTCGGGATGCTGGCGGTGCTGGAACAGGCGCTGCCGCTGATCGAACAACATCAGGGCGTGGCGATCGATCTCGCGCATATACCGGCCGACGATCCGCAGGTTTACGCGATGCTCCAGCGGGCCGACACGATCGGGGTGTTCCAGGTCGAAAGCCGCGCGCAGATGGCGACCCTGCCGCGGATGAAGCCGCGATGCTTTTACGACCTGGTGGTCGAGGTCGCGATTATCCGGCCCGGTCCGATTGTCGGCAAGATGGTCCATCCGTATCTCGACAATCGCGCCGGGCGTACGCCAATCCGTTATGCGCATCCGGCGCTCGAACCAATTCTCAAGCGCACGCTCGGCGTACCGCTGTTTCAGGAACAAATCCTGCGGATGGCGATGGCGGTGGCGGGCTTCAGCGGCGGCGAGGCGGAGGAACTACGCCGCGCGATGGGCTTTAAGCGATCGGCGGCGCGGATGCGCGATATCGAGCAGCGCTTGCGCATGGGCATGGCGCGCAAGGGAATCACGGGCCGCACCGCGGATGAGATCGTCAATTCGATTTCATCTTTCGCGCTATATGGATTTCCCGAATCGCATGCGGCCAGCTTCGCCTTGATCGCCTACGCCTCGGCCTATCTGAAATGCCATCATCCAGCCGCGTTCTTCGCCGCGATGCTCAACTGCTATCCGTTGGGGTTTTATCATCCTTCGACCCTGGTCAAGGACGCGGAACGCCACGGCGTCGGGCTGTTGCCGATCGACGTCACCCAATCCATGTGGCAATGCGGGATCGAGCACGGCGCACTGCGATTGGGACTCAAGTACATCGATGGTCTGCGTGAAGATTTCGGCAATCGTATCGTGGCGGCGCGGGCGGCGGCTCAATTCAGATCGATCGCCGATTTCGCCGCGCGCACCGCACCGAGCCGCCGCGACCTCGATTCGCTGGCGCATGCCGGCGCATTTGGCGCGTTCGGACTCACGCGGCGCGACGCCTTATGGCAGGTGGCGGCCGTCGAACGCGATCCGGGCAGTCTGCTGGCCGGCCTCGAACCTGCCGCCGGCGCGCCGGCGCTCGCTCCGATGACCACGGTCGAACATACGCTGGCTGATTATGCGTCCACTGGCGTGACCGCCGGACCGCATCTGATGGCTCATCTGCGAAGCCGGCTACGAAAATCCAACGTAATGAGCGCGGCGGAACTGGCGGCGGCGCGCGACGGTCAGATCGTACGCACAGCGGGCGTGGTAATCGTGCGGCAACGTCCCGGCACCGCGAAAGGTTTTTTCTTTCTCACTCTCGAAGACGAAACCGGCATTGCCAATGCGATCGTCACGCCCGCGCTGTTTCACGAGCATCGCGCACTGCTCAGCACCGCCGCGGTACTGTGGATCGAGGGCGAGCTGCAGCAACAGGATGGCGTTAGTTCGATTCGCGCCCGCCGTTTCGCCCGATTAAACTTGCGAGCGCCATTCCCCGCTCGCACGATTTTCATTGATCACCCGATCGCACGCAAGCTACCGAAATAACTTTGCGATCGAGCAGCCAAACGGACCGCTCCAGGTGATCGAACCATCCGATCTCGAATGATAAACTAACACGTCATTATCGAGCTTTACCTTGCCCAGTCAGAGACATCTGAAGACGGCGCAGCGGAGAATGTTGGTTGATGCGGATTCGCAGTTTCATGGAATTAGCGCGCTCCTCGCAGAGCCGGCGCCTGATGGTGCTGGTCATCGCAATGTTTGGCGTACTGATCGCCGGGTCGCGGCTCGATTTTGTTGCGCACGCTGAGGCCACTGGAAAGCCGGTTTCAAGCCCCCGCTTCGAGACCCCATCTCCGACCCCTACGCCGGCGGCGCAATCCATGGACGATCAGCATGCAATACTTTCGTTCCTCTCGGATGTAATCAACTGGTATCAGCACCTCGCAGTCGAGGAACAACTGGTGACCGAGCCTTCGGAAACGCTTTATCTGGCGGACGATCGGCAGATGGCGGACGAAGTGCTGACGCTGGCCTTCAAGTACGCGCGCGGGCGCGCCGCGGCGATTGCCGCCGCGCAGCAGGTATTCGCAAATCAATCGAACGTGGAGTCCCCCGCACAGCCATCCGACGTGGAACCTCGTCCGAATACTCGGCCAACTTCTACCCCCTCCCCTCTCAGCCAGTCCTCGCTCAGTGCGCATCTGGTCCAATTTCAAGCGCAGGTCGCGCGAGCACAAGCGAAAGTTCAGACCCTGAAGGCGCAAAGTAATCGCGCAAAGGGCCAGCAAAGGGATCAACTGGCGTCGCAGTTGGTTGCGGCGGAGGGCGAACTCGCGCTGGCCAGGTCGCGGATCGACGGCGTCAATGAAATGCTCAAATTTGTTAATACCGAGCAGGCCGGGCATCCCACCAGCGGTTTGATCGCGCAAATCGACGAGTTGGAACATTCCGTCCAGGCCGGCAACGAACCAGCAAAAGCGGTTGTCGCCCCCGACGAGGCGGCCACGCGGCCAGCCAATCAGCCGGAGACCTCCGGCATACTTGAGCTCGCCGGACAGTTGCTCGCGCTTCAAAACAAAGACCAGGCGCTGGATTCCACGATCGCGTTGACCCAGTCGATGGATCAGCGCATCGCGGCCATGCGCGCTCCGCTGCTGGATCGGATCAGAGCCATCGATCAACAGGGTCTCACCCTTGGCGGCAATGTCGGCGCCGGTGACCTCTCCGCCGTGCAGTTACGGCGGCAACAATTTCAGGCTCTGGTTCAGGAACGCAAGCTGCTGATATCGGCGATCCTGCCGCTCGCGAAGACCAACGTCATCCTTAATCTTTACACGCATAATCTCGAACGTTGGCTACAGGCGATCGATCGGCGATCCGATCAGGTTCTGCGCAGTCTCGTCATCCGGCTAATCGTGCTCGGCGGACTGCTCGGCCTGATCGCCGCCGGCGCCATAATCTGGCGACAACTTACCTTCCGCTATATCCACGATGCCCGCCATCGCCATCGGATACTCCAGGTCCGCACGCTGACCGTGATCGTGCTCGTGATGGTGGTCATCCTGTTCAATTTTTCCAATGAGATCGGCGCCCTTGCGACCGTGATGGGACTGGCGACAGCGGGCATCGCGTTCGCGCTTCAGAATGTAATCCTGTCGGTGGCCGGCTACTTCTTTCTCAGCGGACGCTACGGCGTGAAGGTCGGCGATCGAATACAGTTGGGCGGCGTTTACGGCACTGTCATCGATATCGGTCTGGTGAAACTGACGATGATGGAACTATCCGGCGAAGGCAATTTCCGCCAGCCGACCGGCCGCGTGGTGGTGTTCGCAAACTCAATCGTATTCCAGGCCAGTGGCAATTTCTTCAAGCAGGCGCCGGGCATCAACTTTGTGTGGAATGAATTGCGGCTGACGCTCGCGCCCGATTGCGATTATGAACTGGCAGAAAAGCTTTTGACCGATACCGTCAACGATGTGGTCGAGCATTACCGTGAGGACCTGCGGCGCGAGTACCGGCAGCGCAACCATGCGCTAAACGTCTGGTTCGAGCCGCCCGAATCGCACAGCAATATGCTCCTGAGCGCCGACGGCGTGCGGCTCTCGATCCGTTATCCGGTTGAAGTGCGCCGCGCGGTCGAGATCAACGACGCCATTTCGCGCCGTATCCTGAATGTTATCAATCATGAACCGCGTTTGCGTCTGGTGAGCCCGAGTACGCCCACAATCCAGGCGGTTGCAGCGCCCCCCGGCGATTGTACGCCGGAGGCCGCCATATCCGCGGTGATCGATACCGTGAAGGCGGCCGGCGAAACCGTGACTAAACCGTAAAGCCGCGGACCAGTATCGCGCTGACCCGCGAGGTGGCGCGCGCAACCGCGATCAGGCAGCCGTCGCAAACCACCTTGAACAGTCCTTCGGGCTTGAACAGGTCTTCGGGTTCGGGCACCCGATTCATTAAAGCGCTTGAATCGCCATGGCGAAGCCGATCGGCGATTGCACGCGGCACCTCAACTTCAGGCATCGCGGGCAGCGCCGCGCTCATCGCGATTACTGGCGCGTCCTCCCCGCGCTCTAACACCGCCATCACGCGGTCGAGCGAAAACGCTGAATCGACGGCGAAGCTTCCATTGCGCGTGCGGCGCAATTCACGCAGATAAGCCGCACTGTCGAGCGCCGTTCCGATATCACGCGCGAGTGATCGGATGTAAGTTCCGGTCGAGCACACTACCGTGAAGGTCAGCTCAGCGGGAGAATGGATCGCCAAATCGAGCCGCTTTATATGCACTCGGCGCGCCGCCGGCTGATCGACCTCGAGACCGCGCCGAGCCAGATCATAAAGCCGCACGCCATCGCGTTTGAGAGCGGAAAAGATCGGAGGCGTCTGCTCGATGATTCCGGTAAAGCGAGTGGCGAGATCCGCCAGTCGATCAGGATCAAGCGCGGGCAGCGGCGCGGTGCGTACGATCTGGCCAGTGGGATCAAGTGTGTCGGTTTCCGCACCAAGCAGGATGGTCCCCGTATATTCTTTTTCGCCTTCCTGTAGAAATGGCGCGAGCTTGGTCGCCTCGCCGATCAAAATCGGCAGCATTCCGGTAGCGAACGGATCGAGGGTTCCCAGATGGCCGACGCGCGTACCCTTGGCGAAGTTGCGTTTGACCCGGCGCACCACCTCCGCAGATCCCATGCCCGCCGGCTTGTCGATCGGGATCACTCCGTGGACGGTGCGCAAAGATGGCATGTGCGGTGAAACGGCGGCTGGTCCGAACTAAGCGCGCGATCGATCCTTACGCAGCAGCGTATCGATCCGGGCGGCCTGCTCTACCCCCGGATCGAATTCAAAAACCAGGTCAGGCGTGTAGCGCAGTCCCAGCGCGCGGCCGATTTGCCGCCGAATGAAGCCGCTGGCGCTACCGAAGCCTGCAATCGCCGCCGCAGCGTGCTCGGCGCCCTCGAGATGCGAAAAGAATATCCGCGCATGACGCAGATCGTCCGTCATCTTTACCCACGTGATTGTTACTCCCCGCAGGCGCGGATCCTTGAGATCGCGCAGCAGCATCATGGACAGCTCTCTCAGGAGCAGTCCGGCGATGCGTTCGGGGCGCCGGCCATCGGTGGTACTCATAAAGTTTCGATCGATCCAGCCGCTCCATCAGTAGTTGGTGATGTCGAGCGTCTCTTCGCCCAGCGGCGCCAATCCGAGCGAGTCGATAAATCGTACAACCTCGCGCAGAGCCGAATCGACGAAGTTGCGATCGCTACCCACCTGGCAGATGCCCAATTCGGCACGCTGCCATAAATCGTGGTTGTCCGATTCAGCGATCGAGACGTTGAATTTATTCCGCACGCGATCCTTAATCGCGCGCAGCACCTGGCGCTTGCCCTTAAGCGAATGATTTTCCGGCAGGAACAGGGTCAGCTTTAGCACTCCGACCACCATCGCCGATCTTGAAACCTCGCTGGCCAAAAACGGCGCGGTAGCCCGCTAAGGCGGCCGCGCCGCGCAGTTCAGGTCTGAAGCTGCTTCTCGACCGGAGCGTTGGCGCGCGAGGTCTCGGCAGTTGGAGCGCCCAGCTTGCGCAGCACCGCTTCCATCTCGAAAGTCTCGATAATGTCGCTGGGCTTTACGTCGTTATAGTTTTCGAGTCCGATACCGCACTCATAGCCAGCCGCCACCTCACGCGCGTCATCTTTAAAGCGGCGCAACGATCCGATTTTGCCTTCCCAAACGACGCGCCCGTCGCGCACCAGCCGTGCTCGCGAGTTACGCGTAATCTTTCCGTCGAGCACCATCGCGCCCGCGATCGTGCCGCCCGGAACACTGAAGGTCTGGCGCGCTTCGGCGCGGCCCAGCGATTTTTCGCGATAAGTCGGGGCCAGCAATCCTTCGAGCGCCTCGCGCATGTCGTTGATCGCCTCGTAGATCACCGTGTACAGACGAATCTCGACCCCCTGCTTTTCAGCCAGGATCGCCGCCTTTTGCTCGGAACGCACATTGAACCCGATGATAATCGCGTTGGAAGCCGAGGCGAGCGTAACGTCGGTTTCCGAAATTGCTCCGGCCGAAGTGTGGATCAGCTCGATCCTGACCTCGCCGGTCGATAGCCGGCGCAAGGCGTCCGCCAGCGCCTCGACCGATCCCTGCACGTCGCCCTTGAGGATGATCTTCAGATCCTTGACTTCTCCCGCGAGCATCCGCTGGCTGAGATCTTCGAGGGAAACGCGGCTGGTCTTCTGCAGTTCGCCTTCGCGTTGCCGGGAGCGGCGGAACTCGGCCACCTGCCGGCCCTTGGCTTCATCAGTGACCACAGTGAACGGCGTGCCCGGTTCGGGCACGGTCGAAAGGCCGAAAATTTCCGCAGGAATCGCAGGTCCCGCCTCGGTCATCCTTTCGCCCCGATCGTCGAGCATCGCGCGCACGCGACCGTGCGAGGTGCCGCAGACGAAAGGATCGCCCTGGCGCAGCGTGCCCTCCTGAATCAAGACGGTAGCCACCGGACCGCGACCACGATCAAGTTGCGACTCGACGATAGTGCCGCGCGCGGGCCGATTCGGATTGGCCTTGAGGTCCATCACTTCGGCTTGCAGCAGAATCATCTCAAGCAGGCGTTCGACCCCTTCTCCGCTGCGGGCCGAGACCGGCACGGTAATAGTATCGCCGCCGTAATCTTCCGGAATAAGGCCGCGTTCTGAAAGTTGCTGCTTGACGCGATCGGTATTCGCCTCGGGTCGATCAACTTTGTTGAGCGCCACGATGATCGGCACCTTCGCCTGGCGCGCATGATTGAGGGCTTCGACCGTCTGGGGCATGACTCCCTCGTCGGCCGCCACCACTAGAATGACGATATCGGTGACTTTTGCGCCGCGCGCGCGCATCGCGGTGAAGGCCTCATGGCCCGGCGTATCGACGAAGGTAATCTTTTTGCCGTTCGCCTCGACGGTATAGGCGCCGATATGCTGCGTAATTCCACCGTGTTCGCCGGCCGTGACCTTGGTATGTCGAATGGCGTCGAGCAGCGAGGTTTTGCCATGATCGACGTGGCCCATCACAGTAACCACCGGCGGACGGGTAATCGCCTCACCCGCGGCTTCGACCGGCGCATCTTCGATGACCGATTCCACATCGAAAGCAACGTTCTCGACGGTGTAGCCGAAGTCGCTCGCAACCAGCGTGGCGGTATCGGCGTCAAGCACCTGGTTCATGGTCGACATCACGCCAAGCTGCATCAGCTTTTTGATGATCTCGCCAGCCTTCACGCCCATGTTGCGGGCCAGATCGCCAACCGTTACGCCTTCGGCGATACGCATTACGCGCTTGGATGCGCGCGGCGTGGTGATCTCGGTTTTCTTCTGTTCCTTGCCAGGCATCGCGCGGCGCTTTTTCGGCACGCGCATTCCGCGCATCTCGCGCTCGGTGGCGAAATCCACCGTACCTTTTTTGATGACGCGT
>DAHVFB010000150.1 GCA_027317185.1 Deltaproteobacteria bacterium | reverse complement strand
CCGCGATCACCTCGCGGTTGGGCGAGGTTCACGGCGCGAGCCTCTACGGCATCCACTTGAACCTGCTGTTCGTCGGCGGCCGGCGCGATCAGGCGTCCGAGCTTACGGCCGAAGAGAAGGTCTTTCTCGCCGACATGGATCACTTTCGCCGCGAAGAGACCGGCTATCAATGGATTCAGGGCACTCGTCCGCAGACCCTGGCTTACGGGCTCAACGATTCGCCGGCTGGCCTGGCGGCCTGGATCGTCGAGAAGTTCCGCACCTGGTCGGATTGCAACGGCGAGGTCGAAACGCGCTTCACCAAAGATGAGTTGCTGACCAACATCATGGTCTACTGGGTCACTCAGTCAATCAATTCCTCGACCCGCCTGTACTACGAATCACGCCATCATCCGTGGCGTCCCGACACCTCCAAACGAATCGAGACGCCGACCGCGGCAGCGATCTTTCCGCGCGAGATCCTGAAGCCGCCGCGCGCCTGGGCCGAGCGTGCGTTCAATATCCAGCGCTGGACCGCGATGCCTGCCGGGGGCCATTTCGCCGCGATGGAGGAGCCGGCCGCGCTCGCCGCGGACGTCCGCGCATTCTTCAACGACTTAAAGTAGTCCTTTAAGGGAACGGAGTGTACGGGCTTGGCCCGAAGTTCGAAGGATAGCCGGGGCCCCCGCCGTAGGGCGAGCCACCATAGGGCGATCCGCCGTAAGGCGGATTCCCGTAAGGCGGATTCCCGTAAGGCGAATAACCATAGGGCGATCCGCCGTACGGCGCGGAGCCGTAGGGCGAAGAGCCCATCGAGAACCCGTTGCCGCGGCTGATCATACCCATGCCGAGGATGCCCAGCAGGGCGACCAGCGGCAGCATTGTGGACACGCCACCGATCGAGCCCTGCAGCGGCGAAAATTGACCCGCTTGCGCGGCGGCATCCTGATTCTGCTGATCGACGTAGCTCTGCACACCGGGCATCGCGTTGGACGCCTGGGCTTGCGCTGCGGCGGTGGACTGCGACTCCCGCTTCGCGGCAGGCGTCGACGGCTGGTTGGTCGAACGGCCGGCCATCTGCAGCTCGGGATTCACCATGATCCGGTTTTCGACCGTAAGCGTGCTGTTGCCGAGAAAGCTCTGGGCTTTGCTGCGGGCGTCGGCCTTGCCGAAATCGGTGGCGACGAAGCCGTAGAGTACCACGACCCGCTTACCGCCCGGTCCCTCGAGCACCTGCGCGCCGACCAGCGGCAGGCGATGCTGTTTCAGATATTCGGTAAGGGCGCGGCTTTTGTCGGGATTGGCGGTATAGCCGCGGGTGTCGATCGATGCGGCGCTCGGTGATGCGTAGCCGGCCGGGCCACTGCTTTGCGCGGCCGCAAGGCCAACCTGCGCTATCGTCATCGCGATCGCAAACCAGGCGCTGAGCGCAATCCGAAAGGCACGCCGCATATCAATCACCACGCTCTCTGGGATCGATCATACTCCAATGCTCCGCTATGCAAACAGACCCGGCTCGCGGCCATCGCGGGCCGGGATTCGCGACGCTTGCGCGCGATTATGCTACGCTGCAAAAAACTTGGCGCCGCGGCCGTTTAGCGGCGCCGCGCGACGGCGGATGAAATACCATCTCATGAGCACCTATCGTTCTTCAGGGCACCCCGCGCGCAGGCTTATCCTGGGCTGCGTCGCGTTCGGATTCGCGGCGGCAATCGCGGGCTGCACCACGCAGATCGAGCCGTTGACGGTCGAATTGACCCAAATAGGCCCCTATCAAGGCGCCGCCAAGCCGCCCGATTGCCACATGCCGGTGCTCGCGGATCTGCCGCTCACGAGCTATTCCCAGGTCGCGATCGTCGAAGCGTGGGCCGACTCCAAGGATCAGCCGCCCGATGTTCTGCCCGCACTCCAGCGCAAGGCCTGTGAGACCGGCGCCGACGCACTGGTGATCATCAACAGCGATCATCAGGACATCAAGCATCTGCTCTATGCCGCTACGCCCAATGAAACGATGAACGACGTGACCAAGAAAAACGGTTACGCCAGCAGCGGTGACTACATCAAGACCGCCGAGCATACCCGGCGTATCGGTGAGCCGGGCCATAACGGCTTCTATATCGACGCCGTCGCGATCAATTACAGCCCCAAGGCCGACGACCACGCCAGCCATCTGCACCATACCACCAGCTTCACGCCGGCGCCGCCGCAAGGCTAGCGGCCCGGCGGCGTCAGCGCGGCAGTTCGCTAACCGGCAACCCTACAAATTGTTTAAGGCGCGGCGGTGACCGGTGCAGACGCCGGTGCGGAGGGCGCCGCTGGTGCGGAGGGCGCCGCCGGTGCCACGTCGGTCGAGGCGGCCGCGGCCGGCTTGTCGTTGGGTACGAACCTCAGCAATTCAACCTTCTCCATCACCGGCCCGGTCGGTCCGCCCTGGTAGGCCACCGTCTTGATCAGGCCGACGTTGGGCGCGTACCAGTCGGCGTAGGTGAGTTTCAGGCTCTTCTTCTGCTGCGCGTACGCGCCGCCTTCGTACTTCGCCTCGGTATCGATACGAATACAATTCTGGAAATTGCCGGCCGGGACGCTCACCGCGCCGGTCTCGACCACGCTGTGATGGGACTGCGCGACGTCAAAGCCGCCCGGCAGCTTGCCGTAGGGAAACAAAGTGTTTTGCCATTCCCGATCGGGCGTCAGATGCTCAGGCAGAAAATCCTTTTCCTCCGAACGACCCCAGGCCGGCGGCTTGATCTGATGATCGACATAATCGAGCCCGGACAGCCGCGACAGATAGCCGTCTCCGTTGAGATAGATGATCGGGCGCAGTCCGGCGCGATCGAGATCATAAAACTCCTCGACCACGTTGCCGGTCAGCTTGAGCGCCGGCACGTACTCCGTGCCGATTACCCGGTCCGTTACCACGTAGGTGCTCTTCTGGCTCTTGCTCATGACCCGGTAGGTCCAGACCATGTTGGGTGAGAGCGGAAAATAATTGGCCGTCGGATCGAGCTTCGGTGCGGGATGGCTGCAGGCCGATCCGGCAACTATCGCGGTCACCACCGCAATCGCCCAGGCGTATCTCTTATTCATCAATGCTGACTCCCTGATTTCCGGCTTACGCCGCGCATGCGCAAATCTTAAATTCCCGGGTGATTGAATCCCCAAAGCATAAATTCCCGAACGATCCCGATGGTTCCCCAGCCCGATGCTTTATCCTCTGCGGCGCCGCTCAGACCATCCACGAGGTCGAGCAGTCGTTCACTGCCGCCTCGGTGGTCTTGGTATGCGTCGCGCGTCTTAAATTAGACGGTAGCAGGCCGCAAAGCTTCAAATGCGCAGCGCGCGACGCCCTGTTCTTCTCATGCATTAATCGATGCCGCGCACAAAAGTGCGGCGGACGCCGTGAGGCGTCCGCCGCGATTTCCGCGGGAATCTCCGGCGGGGCTCGCGCCGCGTACCGGTTAATTCCCGCCTGTGACAGCCCGGTTCACGGCGCTCAGGAGGCCGCCGCTTTCAGCTCCCGTTCCTTGATCATCGAGGCGCCGCCAAAGACGAACTTCGGACGCGCCCACGACAGGTAGCACGGCAGGATTATGCAGCCCGCGATCATGTTCGTGCCCATCAGGAAGATCAGCAGCGTACTCATTTCGTTGTGGAACAGCAGGGGCGAAAAGATCCACGGAAAGATGCCGCCGATCATGACCAGAAAGGTGTTGAACACGGCGACGCCGGTGGTCTTGAGCGCGAGCACGATCGACTCATCGACGTCCATGCCGCCCATCACCTCGTCGCGGATTCGCGCGATGGTGTAAATGCCGTAGTCGACACCCAGTCCAATACCCAGTGAGATTACCGGAATGGTATCGATAGTCAGTCCGACATCGCGCAGATTCATGTAGATGAATGCGCCGAAGTTCGCCAGCACGCAGGCAAACAGGAACATGAAGGCGGCGACGAACGACTGGAACGAGACCAGGCAGAAGATCCAGACGACCGCCAGCACGAACGTGATGTTGTAGAAATCGAGCTTGTACAACACGTCGTTGGCCGCCAGATAGAGACCCGCGATACCGGCCAGAAAATGCACCTGGACTTTGTTGAGGTTCGGATCGGGCGTCACCCGCTCATCGACGAACGTCTGAATGCGGTCGCGGATCGTGTTGAGCGTGTCGTATGTATGATCGCGCAGCAGCACGCGGATACAGGTGTCGTTATTCGATCGGTTCGAGATGAAGCGCTCGAGCTCGCCCGGCGCCGATCCGTTGAGATAGAGGAACCACAGGTTACCCGACATCTCGAGCGGATCGGGTACCGCCAGATACTTGGGATAGCCGTAATGGAACATCTCGTTGAACGGCTCGGAAACCGTCGACGAAAACGAAACCACCTGTGCCACGCTCGGATCCTGAAACAGGTAGGCGCGCAAATCGTCGACCATCCGCAGGACGTTCGGTCCGATGACCGATTGCTGATCCGGATACGACGGCGTGGTCAGAATGATCCAGCCTTCTTCGAGCGGGAACTTACGGCCGATCGCGCGGATGTCGGTGTTGACCTTGGAGTTGGCCTTGTAGAGTGGCGTACCGGCGGTTGAATACCCGATTTTGCAATCGAGGCCGGAGACCAGTCCATAGATCAGGAACAGCGCCGAACCGCCGAGCAGCGCCTTGCGCAACAGGCCCGGGTGGGTCGGTACGCGGACGAACCGGTCGAGATTCGTGTCAACCGACTTCCAGAAGCCACTCTCCTCTTCGCCCAGCTTGCGCTTGTGCTTGACCTCGGGAATCGGCAGGTAGCTCATCAGGATGGGCTGGAAGATAAAGACCATCGTGAGGCTGCCGGCCAGCCATACGGTGCCGGCGAGCGCGATATGCTGGAGCACCGGGATGCCGCCGAACGAGATAAACACGATGCCGCTGATGTCGGCGAGAATCGACAGCAGTCCCGGCGGCAGCATGAAGTCAGTCGTCGCGGCGCAGGCGGCGTACTTGTCGCCCAGGCGATCAAGCTCGTCGTGGTAACGTCCCTGCCACTGAATTCCGTGGCTCATATCTCGCGCCGTCAGGATGAATGGTATGACGAGCATGACCGGGTCGAAGTCGTAGCCCATCACGCCGACGAAGCCGAGGCCCCATACGGCCGAGAGAAACCCGGTGACGATCGGCGCCCACCAGCGGCTGCGCTGGCCGCCGGTGATCCACAGGATGAAGATCATCACGCCGACCGCGATCGCGAACAGCAGGCCGACCGTCGGTTCGTAGTAATAGCCGTAGCCGCGCACCATCGGCTCGCCGGCGACGAAGATCCGGTTCTTATCGTCCTGGTATTTCTTGACGATATCCTGAACCTGATCGAAGAGTTGCTTGTAGTTCAGCCCCCGTTCATTGAACGACGCGGTGACCAGTGCGCTCTTCAAATCGGCGCTCACCAGATGCGAGATCTGCGTCTGATTGGCCTGAACCGTCTTCTTGAGATCGAGAATCCCCGCCGCCGTCTTGGGCACGTCGGGAAACATAAACGGCTGGATGGTCAGCGAACCGGGGGTCGCCTCCGCGTAGCTGACGCGGTACGAAGCCAGCGAGAGCACTTCGTTATGATCAACGCCCGGCAGGCGGTCGACGTCACGCTGGATGTCCTGGATTTTCTGCAGCGTGTCGTGATTGAAGATGTCGCCATCTTTGACCTGCACCATGATGGCGAGCGTTTGCGCGCCGCCATAGCGATGCCAGCTCTGGTACAGCTGTACGTTTTTGTGGTTGACCGGAAAGAAGTCATCGAACTTCGTCGCGACCGTGACCTGCGTGCAGTAGTAGCCCAGGATCGCGCTGATCAGAAGCAGGATGAACCCGATTGCTGCCCTGAAGCGGAGGACGAAATCGCCGATCCGCAGGGACGTCATCTTTACTGAACTGCTTGCCATTGCTCTCCCGCATTGTTTGTCAGCAGAATCGTGCCATTCAGACCGACGGCGACGCCCAGGTCGCCCGCAAACGCCATATCATTCAGATCGTGAAACGTCGAGCGGTCGACGGCCTGCCATTGGCCGTCCGGCCCCTCGTCGAACAGCTTGCCGCCCGAACCGCCAATCCAGAGCTTCTTGGCCGCCGGATCCTCGGCCATCACGTAACTGCCGACCACGTCGGGCAGCTTCTTGGCCTGCCAGCTCTTACCGGCATCGGCGGTCACCATAATATCGCCGGCCAGCCCGGCTACAATGCCGTGCGTCGGATCGCTGAAGTTCACGCTGAAAAACGGTCCGATGGTGAAGTCGGTGGTGTTGCCGCCGTAGTTGAGCGTCCAGGTCTGCCCGCCGTCGGCCGTGGTCAGGATGGTCGAAAATTCGCCCACCGCCCAGCCGACATTTTTATCCACGAATGTAACGTCGAAAATCGTCACATTCTTGGGCGAGGTGATGGTCTTCCAGCTCTTGCCGCCGTCGTCGGTGCGCAGGATGATCCCGTCGGCGCCGACTACTAACGCGTTCTGATCGTCGAGCACGGCAACCTTGAACAGGTTCTTGACCGTGCCGCTTTCCTGAACCGTCCAGGTATCGCCGCCGTCGTCGGTGCGCAAGACGAGACCGTCTTCGCCGACGATCCATCCGGACTTGCCGCCAGGCCCGAAGCGAATCGAGTACAGGTCGCGATCCTGAAAGAGGTCGCCGCCCGGGCGCTCCTTGATCAAGCGCTGCGTCCAGCTCTTGCCCGCATCGGTCGAGACCATCAGCAGGGCCTTGGAACCGACTATGTAGATACTGTTATCGGGCCGAATCGCGACGCCGAACAGGCCCAGCCATGGCGGCGCGGCTTTAATCTTGGCGCCCTCGATGGCCGCACGGGCGCCAATCGCGCCCACCGCGACCATCAGCAGGCAGGTCCCGGCTATCGCCCAGGCCTTGAATCTAGTGCGATGCATCAGTTTATGCTCCCAACCCCCGCTACTTCATGATTTGCATCAGGCCCGCGGGCGTCGAGTACTTGACGATATTGTTGTACTCGGCCGGGGCCGTCGCATTGTAAGTGAGTCCATCGGTCTTGCCGTCCGGATTGGCGGTAAAGACGTCGCTCTTGTGATCGTTCTGGATGTCCCAGTAGGTTTCGATCAGCGATCCGCTGAGCGGAATCATACTCTCGCCGGCGTCAACCTGAGCCGGATGCAGATGAATCCGCACGATCTTCCACAGCTTCAGATTCGAGTCGTAGACCTCTTCCCACAGCGGATGCATGAACTGCCGATCGACATACATGATCCGGCTGCCGTAGCAGTAACCCTCGCGCTGCGCCGCCACCCGCCGCACGTCGATCACCGCGACGCTGCGCAGGCTCCACGGCCCCCACGAAGGCTTTGCCCAGCCGAGCACGCCGTCGTACTCGCCGGGATAGATACCGTCGGCCGCGGTCAGGTCGGTGATCGCGAGGATCTTGCGCGCGCCCAGATAGTCCGCGTTGAACAGCGCCAGTCCACCGTTGTAGCCGCCGCGCTGATCGTCGTGGATCATGTCGCTGCCGAGCAGCGGCGAGCAT
>DAHVFB010000014.1:2500-45877 GCA_027317185.1 Deltaproteobacteria bacterium | reverse complement strand
CTCGAAGATTCGGGCGCCGTCGTCGAAGCCAATCCCGCGCTCGCGCAGCGTCTTTGCATGCTTGGCTTCGTCCCACTCGAACTTCACTAATGGAATTGTACGCTTAAAGCGTACTTTGTACAATCTCAGAATATACGGGTTAAGCGCCAGTTGGTCGTCATAACCCGGTCTTCCGCCCGGCTCCGCAAGCCAACCCTGTCACCTCTTTAATGGTCCGACGAAAGCCACGGACCCGTTTGGCTTTGCGTTGGCATACTCTGTCCGCCAACGCCGACCCCATCGCTTTAGGGAACCGCTGCACAAGTCAGGTTGTCATTCATTCTGAACGGAGTCTGCGCAGTTAAGAATCCCGGGATTCTTCGCTGCACTCAGAATGACATGATGGGCCTTGTGCGGAGCTTCTTTACGGGCCGCTCATTTGCGCGATAACTTTGTTCGCTTCGGCCGCGGCGTTGGGATTCCCCGCGCTGTCGGCGCTGGCCTGCTGAAGATACTTGAGCGCTTCGCTTCGACTGCCTTTTTGCGCCAGAATTTCGCCGATTCGCAACGCTGCGAATGACGACTTCGGATCGATCTGGTAGGCCTTGCGGTAATAACCCAGCGCGTCGTCGAGCTTGGGCGGCGTGAACGACATGTACGCTTCGCCAATATTCAAATACACCGTCGGCTGTTGCGGTTCGTATTGGGCAAGCTTTTTATAGACCTCGACCACCTTCGGGAAATCGGACCGCGAATTGTAATATAGTCCCAGATATACGTAAGCTTCGTTGAAACCCGGGTCGATGTTGGTCGCCTGCCAGAGCAGCTTCACCGCCTGATCGCTGTCGGTCATATTGATGGCGGCGTTGACCAGTGAGCGGGCCTTCATCGCGTTGGCGTCATCGCCGCGAGCTGAGCCGCCGATCACCGCGACGATCAGAATCGTGGCTGAAAGTGAAGCAAATAGACGGGCTCTCAGGCTGACGTCGCACATCGGTTGCTAGTGGAATGATGGCACGGCGGTGGACAGTTGCAAAGCTACGAGAGGCCGATAACGGCGAGGATTTTTTCCGATTTTGAATCTGTTTTTGATCGGCAACGGCGGCCGGTGATTCATCATCGGCACATGCTTCGGCGCATACTTCAATGAATCAGCCGCAAAGCCGCTTCTTCGGCGATAACCCCCGTCTACATTACCTGGAATGGAACCCCGACGGACGCGACACGCTGATTCTGATGCATGGGAACACCGCCAATGCCTGGTGGTGGCAGCCGGTGGTTGACGCGATGCGCTCGCCGATGCGCGTGATCGCGCTCGATTCGCGCGGCCACGGCGACAGCGGATGGGTGCGTCCGCCCGCTTATCATCCGGACGACTATGCCCGCGATCTGGCTGCGTTGGCCGAGCATTGCGTGAGCGGGCGGCCGATAGTTGCCGGCCACAGTATGGGCGGGCTATGCGCGCTGGCATTCGCGGCGCTTTATCCGGGCCGTGCGCGTGCTTTGATCGTGGTGGATAGCGCGCTTAGCTCCTCTGAACAACGCGACCGCTTCCTGCGGCGGCTGCGATCGCTGCCGGTAATCACCTATCCGGACCTGGCCACCGCCAAAGCGCGTTTCCGATTGATGCCGAAGGAGGGCCATATCGCACCGGCGCTCCTGCACACTATCGCCGAAAAAAGCCTGATGGCGGCCGACGATGATCGATGGACGCTCAAGTTCGATCGTGAAAGTTTCTTCGGCAGCGACGGGCTTGAGACGCGGGACGTGGTTCGGCGCCTGCGGATTCCGACGCTGCTGGTCCGCGGCGAGCATAGCCGGATTATGCCCGCGTCGGACGCGCACTTCGCGCTGGAAACCAACGAATGGCTGGAGTTGCGCACGATCGCGGGCGCGCACCATCACGTGTTACTCGAACACCCGGTGGCGCTGGCCCATGAGATCGAGCGATTCGTGGCGCAGGTGCTAGCCAGCGATCAGGCTGCTCGCGATCAGGAGGTTTGAGGCGGCAGTTCCAGCCGCATAAAACGATGTGGAATACCGGCTTCCTCGAACGGCGGCCCATCGGGGCTGAAACCGGCCTTCAGATAAAATTCCTCGGCCTGTAACTGCGCATTCAGGACCACCCGGCCATAGCCCCGGTCACGCGCCTGCCCGATAAGAAAATCGAGCAGCCGCCGGCCCACCCCGCAGCCGCGCCATTCGCGTTCGACCGCCATCCGGCCGATCTTCGCGTAATCTCCGCCTGAGACCATCCTGGCGGTCCCCACGGCCCGATCGTTCGCATAGGCGATCACGTGCAGCGCATGGGCGTCGTCCGAGTCCAGTTCAATTTCTTCGGGGACGGATTGCTCCTCGATGAATACGTGGCGGCGAATCCGATAGGCGGACTCCATCGCGAGCGGTCCCGCTACCGCGACGATATGCACCGCGTCGCCGTTCATGGGTTCTTCAGTAGCGCGGGTGGCAGGGAGGGTCAAACGGCGAGTATTGCCCGCTGCTCGGGGCGCTATGCTACGCTCGCATGCGAATCCGGCTGGGGAGTCCTCCACGATGAGCGAGAGCAGCGCCGCAGTGTCCGAGCTCGAAATCCTCGAAGCGGCCGACATGATACTCGAGGCCGATTATCCGATCGCACTGACCGGCGCCGGGATGTCGGTCGAGAGCGGAATTCCGCCGTTTCGCGGGCCTGGCGGCCTGTGGACCAAAAATGGCGAGCCGCCGATGAACGGATTCCAGATCTTCATGGCGGACCCCAAGCGCGCATGGGAGGCGCGGCTGGCGCGTCAGCATGACGAGCTGTATGCCCCCCTGCGCACGGCGCGGTTCAATCCCGGCCATCAGGCATTGGTCGAGCTGGAACAGATGGGGGTGCTGCGTTTCGTGATTACGCAGAATATCGATGACCTTCATCGTCAGGCCGGACAGCAGGAACTAGCTGAGATCCATGGCAATTGGAGCCTGATTCGATGTCTCGAATGCGGGTCCCGCTATCCATGGGATACCGTCAGTTTGGCGGTGCTGCCTCCGCGATGCGGCAAATGCGGCGGCCTGATGAAAAGCGATACGGTGGCCTTCGGCGAGCCAATTCCGCCCGATGTCCTCAAGCTATGCGCTGAGCGATCGGCATTGGCCGACCTGGTGATCCTGGTGGGTACCTCGGCCACGGTCTACCCGGCTGCGGGTTTCGCGTTGCAGGTAAAAGAACGCGGTGGCCGGATGATCGAGATTAATCTGTACGAGTCGGAGCTTACCGCGCAATGCGATATCAGCCTGCGCGGCGGCTCAGCCGTCATGATGCCCCGCCTGACGGCAGTGCTGGCCAAGAAGCGCCGCGCAGCAATGGCCTGACAAAGCACATTCCAAGCCGGTTTCTCTCGTTATTTAGCGCTCAATAAAAATCCCCGCCTGCTCCCCGGAATTGCTTACCGATTTTTTTATCCACCGTTTTTCGCCCGGAAGTGGTTACTACGGACCATTGCGGCGGGTCAAGATCGAGGGTCCCCGCAAAGAAAGACAAATTAAAGAACAATGAACGGCTTAATCAGATGCTAACGGGGCAAAAGCCGCAAAAGCTGACTATCAGCCATCATCAGGATGAATTTTGCTGCGGTGATCACTTATATCCTTCACGAGTTCCGGAAAAAAATACAATTACACGTGTAAGCACCACTCGCAGCCGTGTGTGTTTGCGTAAACGAGCCAGTCTTCACTCAGAGAATTGCCCAAAGAGCACGGTTTTTATGAATGGCAGGATACTTGCGAAGTAACCAGATTCATCAATTAACACGCGTATTCAAAGACGATTAAAGGTAAGCGTCGCATGGAGATTTTAGCGGCCCATTTCCGTGCGGCAATAGCGTGTTGAACCGGTGGTGAGGACAGTTGGGAGTGTGGGGGAAGCTCTAATGGTTACGGGCCTGGAACAAGACTTCGCGGTCAACAAACTTCGGAGTCGCTAAGGAGTACAGGGGTCAGCATGCGTTCTATAACTATATCGGATGATCTGCGCAATCGGCTTTATGGACAACTATCGCAATTCCTGCCCGAGGTGCTGGCGGATGAGTTGATCCGTCATCACACGGCGGTCACCTATGCCAAAGGTTCGGTCATTTTTCTTCAGGGATCGCCGGCCGACCTGATGTTCTGGGTGCTTTCCGGCATGGTCAAGGTTTATGCGCCGCGCCCGATTGGAATATCAGTTTCGTCAAGCTGTGCGGACCGGGCGACATGCTGGGATATGTTAACTATGTCGATCCGGATGGCCGGCGGCTGCAATCGTTCGAGGCCGAAGCCGTGACCAAATGCACGGTGGCGATTTTCACGCGGGAACACGCGGCCCGGATGCTTGAGAAGCTGGAGCGGCCCGTGCTCCTGCAACTGATGGAGCATCTGAATACCGCCTGGTCTTCGGTCGCGTACCGCTTTTCAAGCTTCCTCGGGCTTACTTATCGTCAGCGGCTCGAACTCACGTTTCAGGACCTCGCTGCGCGCTTCGGGGTTGATGATAAACGCGGAACCCTGCTGCCGATGAAGCTTTCTCACGCCCAGCTTGCCGAAATGATCGATGGTTCACGCCCGATGGTGACCCGGCTGATCGCGCAGCTTATCGCTGAGGATGCGCTGTTCTGTCAGGGCAAGCAGTACATCATTCCGAACCGGCCAAATGGCGTGGCCAAGGCTGAAAGTGCGGCGCGCACGAACGGGCATAATGTACGTCCGTCCGCCTTCGTCAACGCTGCGATCTCCCGCGAACGCGTCGCCTCGGTCGGCGGATACCGCGGAATCCGCGATGAAGCGCATCGAATTTCATCGTAAGGACCTGTTTTCAGGGAGTCGGCTGCCTGCGATCGCAACCTCGACCACCGAACTAGATCGTTTGCAGTCGGCTCCCAACCCTTTAAACCAGTCGTAAAGGGTTTTCGCTCGCGATTTAAGCCGCCCCTCATCGCTGCGTAATCTTGCTCCGTTAGCCTTCGAGAATCTCGAAGGAGACGGAGCACGATGATTGGAATATCGTTCGCTGAGGGATTTGTGTGGATGGCGGCGTTTATCGCGCTGGCGGCGTGCAACTGGTGGGTATCCGCGCTGAGGCCGGGAACCAGCAGCCAGCGTCTCAAAACTTTGTTGCGCGCGCGGGCGGCGAACTCATCGCGACGCAGCGATCGAATCCTGCGGACGTGGGCAGCGAGTCGGCCCTAACTTCACGATTGATTCCGAAATCCATCCGGCAATTGCGCATCTGATTATTGTTCGCTTCGCCGGATGGAGACCGCCGACTGTTACTGCGATGCCCCTACCGGTGGCCGCGAGGCCTCACTGCCCGGTGCTTTGGGTAGACTCAGGTGCAGTCGGCACCTCAAACCGCTCTTTTTCATCATTTGATCTTCTGGAATATCGATTGCTTAAACGGATCTCAATTGCGCGATCTGTTCTGCGCACCAATAAATATGAATCCGCGCACCGAACCCAGCTTAAAATCGGATCCCATTCTGAACCTTGAGATCATCGCCGAATTGCGCGAGTTGGATCAAAATTTACTGGACGAACTGATCGATCTATTTGCAGGGAAAACCCCGCTCATGATTCAAAAGCTGGCGGACGAATTTAGCGCCGGCGACTTGAAAGCCGCTGCAATGACAGCGCATACCTTGAAGGGCAGTACGGGGAATCTCGGCGCGCAGCGGATGTATCGCATTTGCTCGCAGCTAATCGAACTCGCACACGACGGAAAAATAGATAGCGTTGCTATGGTGCTGGAAGCTCTGCGTGCGGAGTTCCAACCCACAATCGAGGCACTCCGGGGTGAGCGCAGTTCCCCGCCGAGCGCCGCGAAGAGCTGACGCCTTCACGGATGGAGAACGTCGCCAGGAATGGCGTTTATTGATTCAATCATCGAAGAAAAGCCGGAGTCGCAGGCCATGACCGGGAATGAGCCGGCTCGTCTGGCTGACTGGCTGGTCCTGCTCGGGTTCGTTGCTTTATGCCTTGGCGCCGCCGCTCTAGGGGGGATTTTCACGCTGCCGGGTTTGGGCATCTGGTATCACAGACTGCACAAGCCGCCATTGATTCCCCCGCGATGGACGCTGGGTCCGATCTGGGTCGCGCTTTATCTGATCATGGCGGTCGCGGCATGGCTGGTCTGGCGCCGCCGTCATGCTCATCGCGTGGCGATTCCGATGGCGCTGTTCGCCGAACAGTTGATCTTGAATGTCGCCTGGCCGGCCGTGTTCTTCACCTTGCGCAAGCCGGCGCTAGCGGCGGGCGAAGTGGTCCTGCTCTGGGTCTCGATTTTGATCAATGTAATCGCCTTCCGCGGTATCAGTACGGCGGCCGCCACGCTGATGGAAATCTACCTTCTGTGGGTGACGTTTGTGGCGGCGCTGACGATTATGATCTGGCGTTTGAACGCATAGGCTGGCCGCCGTGCCGGCCGGCAAAATGACGCCGCTATCGTCCGTCGCGAATCAGGCTGGGTGGCGGCTGATTTCGCCTGCGGCTAAATAAACTTCAGCGACCGGATTAAGGCCGCTGGTCCAGTTCAGATTGCGCGTGAAGACTTCCATGTCGTGTCCCGGCACGATACGAGGCAGCTTATCGCCCACCAGCCGCTTCATCTTCTCGAACTCCTGCAACACGTTCCACGGGTTTCCCTGGATATAGCCGGCTGGCCACATTTTCTCGATATTCACGTACCAGTAAACGCAGTCGCCCGCGACGATATGCGGGCCGCCTGCGGTTTCGATCTCGACCCACTGTGAGCCGAAGGTGTGCGATTGCGAGGCCAGCCGGCAGGTGATTCCCGGCGCCACCACCTGGTCGCCGTCGAGCAGCGTTACGCGACCGGCTTTGATAGCCTGATCGAACTCGTCGAAATTGCTCCAGTTGATCGACGAGAGCGCCCATGAACCCGGTCCGGCCGCTTCGATCACTTCGCCGGCGCGTACCTTCTTCCAGCCTTCGTATTCGGTGCGTTGCACGTAAACCCGCGCGTTCGGGAACGAAACGACATTGCCGCAATGGTCGGCATGCATATGGGTCAGGATGACGGTATCGACCTCCTCAGGTTTGAACCGAATCTTATCCAGCACCACGTCGGGCCATTCGATATGCGTGAAGGTATCGCTCAGGGTGCCCTCGGCGGAGGAAAAACCGCTCACGCCGAAGCCGGTATCGATCGCGATTACGCGGCGATCGCTGGTTCCGGGGGCGGACACCACCAGCGAATAAAGCATCGGGATTTCGAACAGCCCGGTGTTGCTGGCTACCGGCGATCCGCCCATGAAATCGCCTGAGACCTTGGTGCGCGCATAACCGAGCACCCAGATTGAATAGTCAATTGCCGCCATCTATTGCCTTCCGCAAAAGTAAATCTAAATTGGAATCAGAGCGAAAACTCGATCACAGCGGCGCCGCTGCCCCATACCGGTCCGTAACCGAGCGTTTTGGCCTTCACGTTTTTCGATCCGAGCGCGCCGATCAGCCAGAAAAAGGCCTTGAATTGCATGTCAGCACCGGTCTTGCGCGCATATTCAGGCATCGCGTCCATCGCTTCGGTGAATTTGCCACTGGCGATCAGATCGAGCATCCGGCGATTCTCGGCGTCATCGCCGTCGCCGACGATACGGTCCTCGCTATCCTGAATATCCTTCGTGAACCAATGGCCCGATAGCCCGCTTGAGCCTATAACCACTGCTCGCCGGCCGAGCGCACGGATCGCATCATGCACCGCCTGGCCGAGTTTGAGTTCTTCCTCGCGGCCCGCATAGATGTTGCATGCGATGCATACCACCGGCAGCTCGTTTTTCGGATTGAAGAAATCCAGCGCCACCAGCGTTCCGGTGTCGACCGGAAAACCTTCAAAATCGACCGGACGGATCTGTAATCCGGCGGCGACTCCAAGTTCGATGGTGCGCTTCGCCAGATCGAAATCGGTGTGGAAGTCGTAGGGCAGGTCGCCCAGCGCGTACCAGTTCTCGTCAACGTGCATGCCTTTGGGATTCGGGCGCGTCTGCACCATGTGACCGAGAACCGAGATCCACTGAGTGCTGAAGATCACCAGAACGTCGGGACGCGCCTGGCGAGCGTTCGCGCCCGCAAGGCGGCAGGCGTTGCGCAATTCGGCACGGCTGCTGGAATCGCGCGGCAAAACCAAATGAGGCAGTCCGGGGACGATATAGCCTTTGACGATTTGCCCATCAGGCATGGGCGTATGCTCCCTGGTGACCGTTCGCGCCCTTGGTGAGATCCCACTCCACCACCGCGTTACCGGTTGCGATTACGCTCCAATAGCCGTGAACCTTGGCGGGAATGTTGGGAAAGTCCATCGCCGCGAGCATCCAAAATAAACCGCCGGACTTCACTTCGGCGCTGGTGGCGTCGATAAACTGTGGCAGCACCTTCATCAGCTCGTCCATGTTGCCCTCGCGCATCAGTTGCAGCACGCGCATGTCCCACAGATAGTTCTGATGGCTGAAGACGTGTTCCTTGCTCATATCCTCGGGCAGGTTGGGATCCGGTTCGCGATCGAAGTGATAGTGCGACAGCGTGTTGCTGGCGGCGAGCACCGCGCGGCGGCCGGTCTTTTCGATCGCCCGGCGCGTGGCGCGGCCCAGCTTGAACATCTCCTCGATACCGACGTTCAACGAAAAGTAGTAGGGCGAGTTGTTGGCCGAGAGGCTGATAATCGGAATATCCCAATCCGGATTGAGCATGTGCGAGGTGACGATGGTCCCGTAGTCCAGGCGGAAGTTGGGATTGGTCATCTTCTTCGCCGTCATGCCTTCGGCGATCGCTTCATCGTAAATCGCGTCGGCCAGATCGACGTCGATCGCGGTATCGAAGTTGTAACGGAACAGGTGCGGAAAGATCGGATCGACGGACAGGCCCTTGAGCCGCGGCACCCGGGTGATGTGATGGCCCACCATCGTCATCCAGTGGGGCGTGTGCACGATGATGACGTCGGGCTTCTGCGCCTTGATCTTTTCGCGCACGTTGTCGTAAGCCCAGCGTAACACCTCCCATCCGCCGGTCGATCGCGGGATGTTCTGCGGTGGGTTTTCGCCGTAAACCAAATGCGGAGGATGCGGCGCGATATAGCCGCTGACGATCTGTCCTTTCTGACTCATAGGTTTTCAACCTCGTCCCGGATGAGTGCACCGGCGCTCGATCCCGGTGGCGTTAAGCCCGGCGCAATTTCGGCATCACTTCGCTCGCGAACAGAGCCTGGGTCCGTTCGGCCTTCCAAGCCTCGATATCTCCATAGTGCGGGATGATCAGGATCTCGTCGACCGGGATGGTTTTCTGCAAGGCGATGCATTGATCGAGCACCTGGGCGGGCGTGCCCACGAAAGCATAATCCTCGGCGAGGATCTGTTCGTAGGTCAGCTTTGACAGCGTTTCCATGATCTCGCTGGCATAAAAAGCATAGTTACTGTCTAGCAGCCGCTGTTTCATCGCGGCGCCGGTGCGGATACTGGGCAGTGCGGTTGCATTATAGGAAAAGAATTTTTTGATCGCCGTTTCGCACTCGGCGCGGGCTTGCCGCTCATCTTCGGTGATGTAAACCGCGCGCACGCAGGCCACTTTGGCTTTGGTGCCGTATTTCGCGCACGCTTCGCGGTAACGATCGACTCCCGGTTTGAAGGCCGCCACTGGCGCGGGGCCGCCGAATGCCAGCGCCCATCCTTTGCGCGCGCCGATCTCAAATGCCGCGCCGCTGGTGCCCACCATGAAAACCGGCGGGTATGGCTTCTGCAGCGGTTTGGGCACGACCGAGACGTCCTCCAGTTGGTAATACTTGCCATGGTAGGAAAATCGCTCTTTGGTCCAGGCCAGTTCGAGGATTTCCAGCGACTCCTCGTAACGCCCCTGGGTCTCCTCCATCGGAATTCCGGCGGGGACGTATTCCCAGGCGTGTCCGCGTCCGACGCCGACATCCAGCCGGCCATCGGTCATGATGTCCGCGAACGCCAATTCACCGGCATGCACTACCGGATTGCGCAACGGCAGGGTATGGCACAAGGTGCGAAAACGGATGTTGCGGGTTTTCTGGGCGGCGGCGGCGAACAGCGCCATCGGATTGGCCGAGATGCTGAATTCCTGGAAAAAATGATGCTCGATGACCGAAAATACGTCGTAGCCGAGCTGATCGGCATGTTCGATCAGCCGGAATACGTCCCAGATGTTTTTGGCGTAATCGACGCCATAGCCATTCTGGATTTCGCAATAGACACCGAACTTCAATTCATTTGCCATTTGTAGCCATCCAATGGTTGATAGGAGCACTCGCAGTTTAACATCGTAGCCACCGGATGCCACAGCCGATCGCGGCAACTCGCGAAAAGTTTCTGCAACCAGCGTGGAGGCGGCAAAACATGAAGAAAGTGGGATTCATTGGATTGGGGCAATTGGGCAAGGCGATGGCGCTCAACCTGATCGGTTCCTTCGACCTGATGGTGTATGACTTGCGCGATGAGCCGTGCCGCGAGTTGGCGGCGGCGGGCGCTCGCGTCGCGGCCTCGCCCGGCGAGATTGCCCGGCACGCCGAGATTATCGAAATCGCGGTGGTCGACGACGATCAATTGGAGCAGGTGACGATCGGCGAGCATGGTTTGATCGAAGCTGCGATGCCCGCCTCGATCATCGCGGTTCACAGCACGGTGCGCCCGCGCACGATCATCAAAATTGCCGAACGAGCGGAACGCAAAGGCGTGAAGGTGATCGACGCGCCGGTGAGCGGAGGTGACATCGGGGCGAGAGAACGGCGTCTTTGTTACATGGTCGGGGGCGATCGGCAGGTTTTCGATCGTTGCCGCAAACTGTTTGCCGCTTCCGGTGGCGCTAACGTCTTTTATCTCGGGGAACTCGGGATGGGACTGAAGGCGAAGCTGTGCCATCAGATAATCAGCAGCGTAAATCGACTGTCGGCGCACGAGGGTATGTCGCTGGCCCGCCGCGCAGGACTTACCACCGAGGATTTCAAGTCCGTTGTCCACGCCGGAACCGCATGGAGCAAGGCGGTAGACTTCTGGAGCGAAAAGGAACTGCCGGCGCATCACGCCGAGATGCTGTTCAAGGACTTGCGTCTGGCCATCGAGATGGCGAACGAGATGGACGTTGCGTTGCCGTTCTCCGCGCTGGCGCAGCAATGGATGCAGACCGCCAAAGCTCCCCGCTGATTAGAAAAAGATGCTGAGGTTTTTGGCCAGCAACACGCCCTGAGATAGCCAGATGGTTCTGCTGGCTATTTGCGCTTGATCGCCTCCGATTCCGCGGAGCACGCTTTCGCGCTTGCCGACAAAGATGGTGGTGTCGGTCTCCAGCCGGTTCTGGTAAATCAAAAAGCGATCGCGCACGGTGATCGAGGACGAACTTTTCGCCGTAATCAGGATATTCGTGATCAGCCGGCATACGCGCGAAGCGGGTTCTTCCGCCCAATGCTCGCCGGTGTTGATCTGCCGTACCCGTTGCGCGAGAGCGGCCTTGTCGTCATCGAACCAGCAGATATCCCGTCCGGGACGCGTGATTTCCTGACCCCGATTATCGAAGCTGACGTTGCTCAGGATCGGCATCGAATACTGAATATCGTCAGCCAGAATATCCAGCCAGCTATCGAATTGCCGTTCGTCAAGCAGTTCAGCCTCATGGAAGAGAAACTGCTCGACTTCTTTCAGAGTGGTTACATCGATTGCGTTGGGAGAATCGGATCGCATGGTATCGCTCGCCGCGCCTTTCTGTCAGTCAGCGGCGGACATCAGCCGCAGCCATCGGCGGTAGAACTCCCGCTGCCCGCCCTCGGACGGAGCGTCGAGGTTGTCCATCGTTACTATCCCCGGAACCAGCGGGTTGGGCGCTAACTGACGATCCAGCCCGAGTTGATAGTTGAAGGGATAGCGGCTGCCGATAACGCCGCGCGCGCCCTCGGTGGCGGTGCGCCAATTCTCCATGTCGTCCTGCTCGGTCATCCCGCCGGGGCCGGCGTAACGCATGAAATAGCGCCGCAGAACGTCCTTGACCTCCTCGGGGGCATCGCGATCGACCAGATAAAATCGCCACACTTCGGTCTCGCGCGGGCCGCGCGGATGCCATAAGGCGAACGTGCGCGGTTGAAATCCCTGGATCGATGCGTTGGGAAAAATCGTGCCCGGACCACCCCAGATGTCAGCCCCATCGCCGTGCCGCCGGCGCCGCTGCGCCAGCGCAGTTTTGAAGTATTCGGCCACCGCGGGATAATTCTGGAAGACCGCTGCATGGTTGTGGTTGATGCGGGCGCTGGCTCCATGGCCCCGTCCGGGAAACGAGACGTCGACAATCTGCATCCCGTCGAGGTCGCGGCGCCCTTTGCCGCTGGGTCCGATCGCGGCCGTATCAACCGACCGATGACTCACTCCGTGGTAATGATCGACGCCGAAGTTTTCGGCGCCAAGCTTCCAGTTGCAGGGCACGATCCATTTCTGAATTCCGCCGATCACCTCGGAGCCGCCCGGCTGGCCGTCGGTCGCATCCAGCGCCAGGTCGAGATAGAACTTCATCCCCCCGAGGTAATCTTCGAGCGGAGGCGCTGAAGCATCCCAGGTGGCCCAAAGCGATCCCTTGTAGTTGGCGAGTTGGGCGACCGGAATCAGACCCCACTTCGACCGGTCAAGCTTGCCCTGATAGCCCTCGGCATAATGCGGCACGCCAATAAGCCGGCCGGCCGAATCGTAACTCCAGCCATGATAGGGGCAATAAAAGGCCGCGGTGTTGCCGTGATCGGAACGGCAGACTCGGGTGCCTCGATGACGGCAGCTATTGAGCATCGCGTGGATTTCGCCAGACTTGCCGCGCGCGAGAATTATCGATTCCTCGCCCATGTACGAGGTGAAAAAGTCGCCCGCGTTGGGGATCAGGCTTTCGTGACCGACGAACAGCCAGCTTCGCGCAAAGATTTTCTCCTGCTCGAACTGATACAAAATTTGATCGGAAAATAGCTTGCGGCTGATGGTTCCACCTTCGAGGTCAATCAGCGATTCAAGGTCAACCAGTGCCGCGAGGGGAAATTTTGAGGAGCCAGCCATCCGGGATTTCTCTTATCGATGAGTCTACTATCGCGCCCCGCGCTTTCGCCAGCGAAAGCCATCAGGTGATTTGTATGACAGGGACAAGCTTAAATATTGGTCGGATGCGCTTCGCCGGGTTCCGCCGCGTTCGGCGTCGAAGGCAGGCTCTTCCCGTCTAACAGGTCGGCCAGGGTGAGGGCGCCGAGTAATTCGTGATGGACGCTGGCCAGACGTTGAATAATCTCGCGGATGCGCGCATCGCCAAGCCCGGCTACCCGATCGGTGGGCATCGATCCCACCGCTTCGCTCAGCCGGATGGTCGAGGGTAATCGTCCAAGCACGAATCCGTGACGGCTGGTTTTGGGCTCGGTGCCGGCCTCGATGATCAGGCCTGCGTTACGCAAACGCGCGATGATCGGCACAATCGCGGTAAGATCGACGCCCAGTTCGGAAGCGAAGCCCGTCGTGGTCAACGGACGCGCGCCGCGCAGATGCTGATCGGACAGCCGCAGCAAAATGTGGAGCGCGGCAACATAGGGAAATTCGGGGCTGCCCGGAGATAACTGCGAATAGGCGGTGCCGCGTTGGATAGTGGCGGCGATTTCCGCGCCGAACAGTACGATTGACCATGCGATATAGATCCAGACCAGAAAGATCGGCACTGCCGCCAGTGCGCCATAAATCGCCTCGTAGCTGGCGACCCCGATCTGAAACCTCACATACGCCCACTGTACAACCTGGAACAACACCGCCGCGATTATCGAGCCGATCAACGCTGCTTTATAATTCACGTGCGTGTAGGGGAAGAAAACATACAGGAAGAAAAATGCCGCCCATGCGATCATATAGGGCATGGCGGCAGTGATGAGCGGGACTTGTGTAACTCGTGCGGTGAAAACGGTGGTCAGGGTAAGCGCCGCGACCATCAGCAGCGGTACCGTGAAAAGCACGCTCAGGTAGTCGGTGAATTTTCGTAGATAACTGCGGCTGCGACTCACGCGCCAGATTTCGTTGAAGGCCGATTCGATAGTCCCCATGGTGGAAACCACTGTGATCAGCAGAAACACCGCGCCGGCCGATCCGATCGCCGCCGCGTTGGTACGACTGACATAGGTCATCAACTGCTGGGAAGTATGTGGCGCCCCCAGCGCCAGCACGCGATCCATCACCGGACGAAGTTCATTGTAGCCGCCCAGGCCCTTAAGCACCGAAAAGGCGAGCGCGAGTATCGGCACAATTGAAAGTGCCACGGTGTAGGTCAGGGCCGATGCGCGCAGCAGATCATTGTTGGCGAGGAAATTCTCCACCGACCTGCGTCCGATGTGCGCTGTTTCGCGTATCCAACGATGTGTCCGCGTCTCCGAGGCGCTCTCGGTTCCAATTGCGTTGAACCAGTTCAGTCGGTCTTTCGCGAACACAGGCATGCTTTTTCCGTATCTTTGAATGGCATATCAAGCCGAGCCATGACGGCGCAAACATTACACTCGCGGAGGGGACATCGTTTACCGCAGGCAGGAATATTTATATGAGCGAAAAGAGCGAGCGCCACCGGCCTCAGGTCCCCAAAAGAGACTTAGATGAGCCGGTGGCCGGCAATTTACCAATCAGGACACCTTACGCCGCGGGCCGCAGCACCACCTTGGTCCATCCATCTTCGCGCGCGTCAAAGTGTTGATACGCTTGCGGTGCTTCGCGCAGCGGCAGCTTATGCGAGACGATAAACGAGGGCTTGGCCCGGCCGGTGTGAATCAGGTTGCGTAACTGCCGATTGTACGCTTTGACGTGAGCCTGGCCGGTTCCTATGCGCTGAGCTTTGGACCAGAAAAGCCCCCAGTCAAACGCCATGCCGCCACGTTTGCTCAATTCGTCGGGCGCTTTCGGGTCCTGCGGTACGAAGACGCCCACAACTCCGATTCCGCCAGTAGGCCGAACGGTTCGTACCAGTTCGTTCATTGTCATATTGGGACGTTCGTGACCCTGCGGATCATGCGCCTGATAGCCGACGCACTCGCAACCTTTGTCAGCGCCTTCACCAGCCGTGATCTCCATCACATGATCGGCCGCCGAGCCTTTCGAATCGTCGATCGGGATAGCGCCAATCTGCTCAGCCAATCGCAGCCGATCAGGATGACGATCAATCACCATGGTTTTACTCGCGCCCTTTATTATCGCGGAGTACGCCGCCATCAGACCTACCGGACCGGCACCGTAGATGACGACCGAATCGCCCGGCTGCACGCCAGCCAGCTCGGTGGCATGCCATCCGGTCGGAAAAATGTCGGCCAGCATCACGTAATCGGTCTCTTTTTCCTGTGCATCATCGGGGAGTTTCAGGCAATTAAAATCACCATAGGGCACGCGCAGGTACTCGGCCTGTCCGCCGTTGTAAGGCCCCATTTCCGCGTAGCCATACGCGGCCCCGGCTTTGCCTGGATTGGTGATCAGGCAGGATCCGGTATAACCCTGCTCACAATTTTTGCAGAATCCGCAACTGATGTTGAAAGGCATACAAACCCAGTCGCCCCTTTTAATCCGGTCGACCGCCTTGCCGACTTCGACCACCTGACCCAGGTTTTCATGGCCCAATACTTTGCCGGTTTCGACTCCAGTTCGGCCTTCATACATATGTAGGTCAGAGCCGCAGATGTTGGTGCTGGTGATTTTTACCAGTACGTCGGTTGGACGCTCGATCTTCGCATCGGGCACTTCCTTTACACTTACATTGCGAGGTCCATTGTAAACGAGACCTTTCATGACCTGGTCCTCCGTGACGGGAAATTTCATTGCCCGCAGCGGCTGCCACTGAAGGCCGCCGCTTTCGCAGGCTTATTACCTCTTTACGATGATCGACGGGTCCGTCGCGCGTACCTAAAGGGACCGCAGACCAGAGCGCAAATGTCGCGCCAAGCGCGGAAAGGCCAGATACTCGCGCAGAGTATTCACGATGAAACGCAGGCTGTCGCGCCGCTTTGCGCCACGCTCAGCCTGCGCTGGTATTTTCTACAGACCAGGCAAAAACGCGAGCAAATTTTTACCTTTCAATCGCGCGGAAGCAGGAATCGATCGCCAGCTACTTTCCGCGATGCAGCAGACGCGTGACGATATCCTTGTAGTCCTGCACCATCGGCAGTCCGTAAAAGCGCGATCGAGTGTAGTAGGGGTCGCCGGCGTAAAACCATTCGTATTGCAGTTGCCGGCTGCCGAACGGCTCGCCGATCATGTCCCACGCCAGCTTGAAGAGCTGCACGCGGTCGCGGGCTGAAAGAGTTTTGCTGCGCAGGTACTTGTCCAGGTAAGCGGCAATCTCCGGATTGGCGAAGTCATTGGCGGTCGGCGTCAGTATCAGACCGCTACCGCTCAACTCGCGAATAAGTTGGATGGCCTGTAGCTGCGTTTGCGGAATCAGAACCCATAAGGTGGCCGATATCGCCGGCGGAGGGACTGCCGCGGCCTTCGACTCGGCGACTTCCTGGGCTCCAAAGCGAACCAACCCATGGATCAGCTCGACCTTGGCCACCAGCTCGCCAATTTGGGCGCGGACATGCAGCGCCTCGGTACGGCCGATCGCCTCTCCAATATGGCAGGCGAGGCCGGTCAGGAATTTCAATTTGGCGAAACCGCGGATACATGCCTGTAACTGCGTGTAGCCCAGCCGCTTCATCATGATGCTGTTATAAATCTCGATGTCGCGATAGATGAACATCCGCTCCCACGGCACCAGCACGTCCTCGAAAACCGCGAGCGCGTCTTCTTCGTCGTAATGCGAGGTCAGCGGCCGATCGAAGTCGCCCCGGCCGTCGTCGTAAGATTCGCGGCATATGAACTTCAGGCCCGGCGTGTCACAGGGGAGCGCAAAGCTGATGGCATAATCCTCTTCGCCGGAATGGCGGGGCATGAAGGGGGCCACCAGCAGCTCGTTCGAAAACGGCGCGAGCGTCGAAAGCATTTTGGCGCCGCGTACGATCACGCCGCGATCGGTTTCCCGGACCGGGCGCAGCACCAGGAAGGGATCGGATTGGTCGGCCGGACCGCGCGATCGATCGATCTGCGGATCGACCAGCGTATGCGTTAGGCACAGATCCTCCTCGCGGCATTGCTCGTAGTAGCGCACCATATTCGCGCCCAGGCGGCTGTCGCGCGCGCCCAGATCGTCACTGCCGGTGGCGAGGTCGGTCACCAACGCGTTACAGAAATCGGGCATGCGTCCCATCAGGCCGTAGTTGAAATCGGCCCGCATCTGCTCGGCTCGGATCCGAAATTCGACCTCCGCGGCGGTCTTCGCGACCAGAAAAGACGCCGCCACCGGCTGTTTATTCGCGGGCGAGGGAAAGGTCAGTTCCCGCGGATGCTCGCGCTGCAGATCGTAAAGCGCGGCGAGCGTATTGATAATACCCTTGAATGGCGGGTGGGCCGTGACATCCTCGATGCGGCTGCCGCTGACATAAACCGTGCGATGGTCACGAAGGCTCTCGATGTATTCGTTGCCGGTGCGAATTCCCATGCGTACTCCTCGAGCGATAACGTTTAACTTGCGATTAATATCGAATTCGGGAGTCGTGCGATAGAAGTTTATTAATTTTTTGCTGTCGTTTTAAGGGCCTCTGCCGGTTGTGAAGCTTGGCGCTGCGTTCATGTTCGACTGGCTCTATAATCCAGGCGAAGCAATGGGACGGGCACGGATTTTATTTTCAGCTCATTTAATATGGGTGCCGATCGCGATTGGAGATTGGTTTGATGTCAGTGAAAAAAAGCGCCGATTTGCCTGGCTCGCAGCGTCAAAGCGGCGGCAAGGCTGCTGGCGGAATCACTCGGCGCCGCTTCGTTCATGGCGCAATCGCCGGCGGTGCAATGACCGCACTGAATCTTTGGAGTTGGCCTGTCGAAGCGAAGAAAAGCGCTATCGGACCTGCGCTGCTTTCGGGCAATCATTTCGATTTGGCAATCGAACGGGTCCCGGTAAATTTCACGGGCCAGCCCGCCTATGCCAACGCCGTCAATGGATCGGTGCCGGGGCCGACCCTGCGCCTGCGCGAAGGGGAAAATGTGACGCTGTCGGTCACCAACCGGCTGCAAGAAACCAGTTCAATTCATTGGCATGGACTTCGATTGCCATCGAACATGGATGGCGTGCCGGGTCTGAGTTTTCCCGGTATCGCGCCCGGCGAGACCTTCGTTTATCGCTTCCCGGTGCGGCAAAGCGGAACCTTCTGGTATCACAGCCACAGCCGCTTCCAGGAACAGATCGGCCAATATGGAGCAATTATCATCGACCCTCAGGACCAGCATCGGATCGCGTACGATCGCGATTACACGGTGCTGCTCTCGGACTGGACCGACGAGGATCCGGAGATAATTTTCAGTAATCTCAAGCAGCAAAGCGACTACTATAATTTTCATCAGCGGACGATAGGCACTTTCGCATCCGACCTTCGCAAGCGGGGATTCGGCTCAGCGGTTTCGAACTACTTGATGTGGGCCCGCATGAACATGAGTCCCACCGATATCCTTGATGTCACCGGGAATACCTATACCTATTTGATCAACGGACAACCTCCGTCGTGGAACTGGACCGCGCTGTTTCGTCCGCATGAGCGTATTCGCCTGCGCTTTATCAATGCATCGTCGATGACTATTTTCGACGTTCGCATACCAAACTTGCCGATGGTCGTAGTGCAAGCCGACGGCAACGATGTCGAACCGGTAACGGTCGATGAGTTTAGGATTTCCGTTGCCGAAACCTACGATGTGATCGTCCAGCCGCCCGACGCCGCAGCCTATACCTTGTTTGTTCAAGCGGAGGATCGCACCGGCTATGCGCGTGGCACGCTGGCGCCCGCATATGGCATGACCAGCGCGATTCCACCGATGGATCCTCGTCCAGTGCGCACGATGAGCGCGATGGGAATGGGGAACCGTCACGATATGAAGATGAACGGCATGGGCAGCATGCCGGGCGATCCGATGCCGGGTATGAAGATGGAGGTTGAACCCGGTAAAGCGAAACCGAGTGCGCCTGCCAAAGCAGAAATGATCAACCTCAAGGAAGCACCGGGACAGCCCGGACCACGCACCAGCGCGGCGGTTTCGGGAGCGGACATGGGCAGCATGAACGCGCCGGTGTCGGAACACGTGAAGCCGCGTCTCGGACCTGAGGTTGATAATGTCGCCGAGATGCCGAGCGCACAGCTTTCGAGCGCGGGGCAGGGCTTTCCCGCCGGCCGGCATGTACTCGCGTACTCGGAATTGCGCGCCATCTACCGAGGGACGGATCCGCGCCCACCCGGGCGCGATATTGAAATACACCTGACCGGAAATATGGAACGCTTCATCTGGGGATTAAATGGACAAAAGTTCTCGGAGGCTGAACCGATCCGGCTCGCGTTAGGCGAGCGGGTCCGGATCATCCTGGTCAACGACACCATGATGGAACATCCCATTCATCTTCATGGGCTTTGGAGCGAACTGGAAAACGGCAAGGGCGAGTTCCGTCCCTACAAGCACACCATCAACGTGAAACCCGGCGAAAAACTGAGCTATCTGGTCAGCGCCGATACGCCGGGACAGTGGGCGTTTCATTGTCACCTGCTCTATCACATGGAAGCAGGCATGTTCCGCGCCGTAATCGTTTCATGAACTGCGCGGCGATCGGCGGTTACCGCAGATATTGTTTTTTAATCGCGGCAGCATTGGCGATGTGCGCCGGATCGATCGCCAACGCACAGTTATCAGCTCCCGGTCCGGCAGGTCCGATAGCCTACTCTCCCGGCCCGCCAACCTATACGCAAGATGGGGAACCGCCGGTCGAGGACAATACGATTTTTTATCATCTGATGTTCGATCAGCTCGAAGGCCGTACCAGCGGTATCGAAAATGAGTTTCGATGGGATGGCGAGGGCTGGATCGGTACTGACATGAATCGGCTTTGGTTTAAATCCGAAGGCTTTCTCGAAAACGGGAAAGTGACCGACGGCGATACCGAGGCATTGTACGACCGGCCCATACCGCATCTGAGATATTTCGATGTGCAGGCTGGGGTCCGTTACGATCTGGACTCAAACCCCGGACGCACATGGGGTGCGATCGGGATCGAAGGGTTGGCGCCTTATTGGTTCCAGGCGGAGCCCACCTTCTATTTCAGCAACGATGGCCGATTCGCCGGCAGGTTTTTCGGATCTTACGATTTGTTGATCACTAACCGGCTGATAGCTCAGCCGGAGATCGAAACGAATGTTTATAGTAAGTCCGAGCCGGTCAGGGAAATTGGATCAGGCCTCGCGGATCTCGATACCGGGTTGCGAATTCGGTATGAGTTCAGCCGCAAGTTCGCGCCCTATATCGGGGCTGCGTATACCCAAAGTTTCGGAGAAACCGCAGCGCTGACGCGGGCGCAGCATGGGATCGTCCACGATCTGCGATTCATCGTTGGCGTTCGTATCTGGTACTGAAGGGCGCCTGAAGTCAGAAAGCTCGAATAAGAGCGAAGGTGAGGCTGCGTGAGCAGTGCCGACATTTACGCCGGCATTGCTCACGCTCGGATCTAGCGGCTAACGAGAAGCCGGGGACATCCTGCCCTTTACCATTCCTTTTTTCCTGCGATCTGCCCAACGCTTCTTCATCATCTCAGACAGCCGCTTTCTGCCTTCAGGGGTGATTCCCCGGCCCTGTGGCGACTTGGAGTTTGACCGGGAGGCGCTAGTGACTGAGCGGGTCCTGCTGCTACCGTCCGACTCATCTTCCAACGCCGCTATAGCCCGTTCCAGGCGATCTCTTTCCTGCTTCAACTCCGCGATGAATTTAGCGATATCCAAAATTCGTCTCCTGATTTATTATTCCGGGCCGTAGCCGCAGTTATCCTCTCATTTAGTAAATAGTTTCGCAATTACCACGGCTATCGATACTTATTTCTCGCGCAGAAGAACAAGCCGCTGGTACAAAGCTTTCACAATCGCAACCTTGCTCATGAAATGCGCCTAAGGGCAAGCTAAAAGATGCCACTCATACACGCATCGGCTAAGTTTACCTGAGGGTATTGCGATCGCGGATTCCGTTTCGCGCCGGACAATAAAGCTGGTCTAATTACCTTGCCTCGTTACGTAGGGAGAACCACGAGTACTATGCGTAGAGTGGAACTGGGAGTGTTCATTCCGATCGCCAACAATGGCTGGATAATTTCCAAAACCGCCCCTCAGTACATGCCGACTTTCAAGTTGAATCGGCAGATCTGCGAACTGGCGGAGCAGATCGGCTTCGATTTCGCCTTCAGCATGTCAAAATGGCGCGGATTCGGCGGAGAGACGAACTTTTGGGAGTATTCGCTGGAGTCTCTGACGCTGATGGCGGGATTGGCGGCGGTTACCCGGCGCTTAAAAATTTACGCTTCGGTACAGCCGTTGCTGGTGGCGCCCGCAATCGCCGCGAAAATGGCGGCCACGATTGACGACATCAGTGCGGGCCGCTCCGGCATAAATATAGTCACTGGATCTTATCCTGATGAAAGCGCGCAGATGGGCATGCTGCCGCCGGACTACGACTCTTATCGTTACGACTATGCGGAAGAATGGATTACTGTAATTAAGCGGTTATGGACCGAGCCGAGTGTCAGTTTTCATGGCAAATACTTCCAGCTTCGCGATTGCAAATCCGATCCCAAGCCACTGAGTAAACCGCATCCCCAAATAGTGTGCGCCGGAATTTCCGAAAATGGCATGCGTTTCACCGCGCGCCATGGAACCCACTCTTTTTTGGGCGGCCGCAATTTCGATGAGGTCATAACACTTGCACAGAAGATGAAGGCGATGGCGCGCGACGCGGAAAGACGGGTCAAGGCCTACACCGTGTTTACTCTGATACAGGGCGAGAGCGACGCCCACGCCGATGAACTGTTCGACTATTACTCCTCGGGGGCCGATACCGCAGCGCTGCAAAACGTGACTGCCATAGCGCAGGGGTCTTCGGGCCAGTTGGTTCAAGACATCGCGAAAAAGTTCGTATTTTTCGGCTGCCAGCCGCTGACCGGCGGTCCGGAGAAAATCGCATCGATCCTCGACCGGCTGATTCGCGATGGCGAACTTGACGGCGTGATGTTTTGTTTTCCTGATTTCATACAGGGACTCGAAGCTTTCCAGCGGGGCGTGATGCCACTGCTTGACCGTCGCGGCTTGCGATAAGAAATGCAGGAGTGTCTATGACGACGTTGAAAATCGATCCGGAAACCACGGTTCTGCTGCCGCTGGATGTGCAGACCGACTTTGTCGAACTTACGCCGGGCGTAAAGGGCGCCATGCTGGAGCGGATGGCGCAGGTAATCGATAGGTGCCGCGATCGCAAAGTGCCGATCGTTTACGTCACGGTTTCATATCGATGGCCCGAATATGAGGCGCCGGCTACAGTTCCGCTGCTCAAGATGGTTCGCGAGCAGGAAGTGGTTCGGGCTGGGATGCCGGGAACTGCAATTCATTCAGCGCTGCGGCCCCAACCCGATGAACCGGTGCTTAACAAGACCAGCATCGATCCTTTCCTGACCACCGGATTATTACCGATTTTGAACAGCTTGCGCGCCAGTACGCTGGTGCTGTTCGGGCTGCAGACTAATTACGTGGTCGAGGCCACGGCGCGGCACGCAGCGGACCTTGGTTACCGGGTAGTCATTCTTCGTGATTGCTGCGCCAGCGCATCTCAGGATATGCACGATTTCGCCATGGATCGAATTCTTCCGGGCCTCGTGGACTCAATAATCACGGCCGAGGAATTTATTGCAGCGCTAACCGGCAAGTGAATACGGGTTTGTAGTGGGGATGCAACGATAATCTGCGGCAGTTAGACAACATCGGGCCCTTGATAAGCAAATATTGGTGGAAGTACGCGGCCTGTTTTGCGGCACGGAACGTGCGTTAAAGATGGCAGCGGAATTCTTTCTATCGAGGGGAACAACATGAAATCACTGCGCTATGCTTCGATACTGGTGCCGTTGTGTTTGTTGGGCGTTTCTACTGCACATGCCAGCAGCAAAAGTGTGGTAGTGACCAACAATACTCCGTACACCTTGACCGAGTTTTATGCGTCAGACGTGGACAGTTCCGGCTGGGACACCACCACCAATATGATGGCTGGGCAATCCGTCGGGCCCGGACAGCATGCAACTGTAGTAATTAACGATGGAACCTCTCAATGCGATTATGATCTGATGGCCGTGCTGAACGGCGCCGTTCAGCATGCCTATGAGTATCGCGTCGATACGTGTGACGGATCGACCTGGACCATCAATCAATAACCCACTGCAATAGCCTGCTTGCAAAAACGCACTTCAGAGCAGCTCAGGGGAATTGGCGAAGGCAGTGGCCCGAAACCAGCCCCGGAGGTTTTTTTAACGTACCCGCTTGCATTCCGATCGAGCAAACCAGCCGCCGACGGCGGTTGGTTCCTGGCTTCATTGACCCCCGATGTTGGAAGCTTGCGTAGCAGGAGCACGCTCTCGCACGGAGAAGATGCCGTGCATTGATTTGATTGGGCCGTCCCTGCCTGGGTTTTTTGGGAAAAATGAGGAGCGCAGGCGGCTGAAAAGTCCCGCAGCCTGCGCGCTCTGACCACTACTTAATTAGGATAGGCGTGCCGCGCGAGCCGTAACCAGGTGCGTTAGGATCCCCGAAACTGTTCGCGATCACCTGGCTGATAAAGTTCACGGTAACGTAGCCGCCGTTGTAACCGTCAAGCCATACCGTGGCGAACGCTTTCACCAAGACTGCCTGGCGTCCGTTTGGATTTTCCCAGTCCACCACTGGCACAATCAATACCCGCGGATCATTGAGCGCATGCGATGCGTACGTGCCGCTCGGATCGCTCAGTTGGGCGGCGTTGAGGCGATCCTGAAAGCCCTGATCGACCGGCCCGACTTTTATTCCAGGCTCGGTGTTGACCCAATCGCCAACACTTATCTGCCCGGTGTAACCATTGGCGATATTGGCTCGCAGATTCGCGCCGCCGACTCCACCCAGCGCCAACAGGTCCCAGTTACCGTGCCCGACCTGGCCCTGCTGAAGTGTTATTTGCTGCCCGTCGTTATAAACCGTATTGTAATCGAGTCCGATTGGCATGAGCCCGTTCTGGCCCACCGAGCTCCCAAAACTGCCGTTGGTGGCCCCATTGTCCCCACCCGGCGGAACCTGTGAGGGCGTACCGGCGTTTACCGTGCTCGGTGCGTATGGTGCTGCGGCGGTGGCGGTGGCGGCCACGCTTCCATTGCTTAGCCCCAGCACTCTGGCGAAATAGTACGGAACCTGCCGCTTCACCTGCATCGTAATCGACAGATCATTTGAAGCGACGGTGGTGGATACGATTTCACCACTGGCGACTCCATCGGTTTCGGCTAGCTGGTTGGCGCTGGCCACCGCCTGGTTTGGATTATCGGGCAAATAGTTAGCGCCGCCTAATACGCCGGCATCGGCTGCCTTTTGCAATTGAACCCAGTTGAAGTAGAAGATCGCGACGTCGGTGCCCAGCGCGATAGCGCCTATCAGCACCGGTAGTACCAAGGCCACGATTACCGCTATTTGTCCTTTATTACTCCTCTTCACGTTATGCACTCCCCCCACTGGTATAAACCGGTATTTTTCCCCGAGTTTTTGTAAGCAGGTTCAATGCCAAGTCAAATAACCTAAAAGACGCTGTATTAGTGAAGCTTTCGATCAGGGCGAGCGGATTTGGCAAGCTGTCCGTTGCAGCTCCGCAACGAAAATGGGAATTGAGTGAGAAACCGGTAAGGTGGAGTTATATCGATCTTACTTGAGTTACATCGCCATGTGTCGATGACGACAGTTTCGTCTACAGGCGAAGTAGGGCCAGTTAAACAGTGCCGATGATTCTCGTGCGCGGGGAACCGAATCTGATCAAGCTGACGCGTCGGGCTGCACCGCGACGTTGCGCGCGTTGCGGGCGGATTTTGGGCTGCCGGTCATCATGAAAGGGACGATTCCCGTGAAGCCCGCCAGGGCCGTGGTCGCGAACCATAACAGGCCTAGCGCCACCGCGTCGGAATGGCTGACGCCCGCCAAACCCAGCATCACCAGGTAGGTCGCCTCGCGCAGTCCCAAGCCGTTGAGGGTGACTGGGATGCTGGCGAAGGCATTCGCGATCGGCATGCACAATAAAAAGACCCGCAGTGGAATCGACAGGCCAAGCCCCAGCGCCAACACCCATTGCGCCGTCGCCAGCATCGTTTGCAGCAGCATCGACATCGCAATTGCCGGGATCAGGCTGGTGGGATGGCTCAGGTAGGGAGCAATCGTATCGGACAGTGACTTCAGCCGGCCGCTGGTCATGCTGAAGAAGTGGTTGATTATCGGGGCGCAGAGAAATCCGACGAAGGTTACCGCCCCGACCCCGAGCACTGTGAAGACCAGTGAACGCGGGAGCGTCGAGGCCATTGGCAACGTGGCTAGCGCCGCCAGCCAGAACAGCGCAAAAATTCCGCTGCCGCGGTCCGCAACTACGGAGGCGATAGCGGCGGCGATTTTATCGTGCCGCCGCCCCAGATAAATCGATCGGGCGGCATCGCCTCCGATCAATCCGGGCACGAACAAGTTGGTGAACGATCCGATCAGGTAGTAACGGAAGAACCGCAGGTAACGGTCGCGGATACCGACGATCGCAGCCAGCAGTTGCCAGCGCCACGATGAAAGCAACAGGCCGCCGATGTAAATTACGTAAGCTGCGCAGAAATACTCAATTCTTTCTCGCGCGAAGAGCGCCACGATCGACCGCGGATTGAAGCGCCAGAGCATGAAACCGACCACCGCCAGGCCGAGTCCGGCGCGCAGGGCAAAGCCGGCATACTGATGACGCGGCGATACCGGTGCGCCCTCTTGATTGGCGTCAGTTTCCGGATCGGGCCTTTGTCGATTTAAGGATTGCACGCTTTTTAAACTCCGAACCGATTACGGTGAATGGACCGAGATCCTTTTTCAAGCGGTCGAGGTCGGCTTGATCGAGCACCACTACCACTGAGCCGGGTCTGCGCCACAAACGCAAAATCGAGCTTCGGCGGCCGTCGAAAAACCACTGGCGCGCATCGGGCGCCGCGCTCGCGCCGAAACTCAACTCGGTCTGCGCTCCGGCAAGAATCACGCGGCGATGCGCATAAAATGGCAGTGCCTGAACATAGCGTTTATAGCAAACCAAGGTAGCGTTCGGTGCGGCAGCGGCAACTTCCCGGCCCAGTTTCGCATAGGATCGCAATGGTTCCACCGCCAGCCGGCCCCAAGTCCCCGCTATCAACATTAGCGTGATCGCCAGCGCCATCAGACCCATCGCGAGTTCGCCAATATATCGATTAGCAAAGAAGAGAGCAGCGCCCGCCGCGCCGGCGACCAGCCCGATTATTGCGATCGCCTCCAAGGCCGGGCTGGCGGGCACCAGATAGGGACCGCGAAAGTCAGCCGCGTATATCGCGACAATCGCGGCGGTGGCGCCGAACAGACCGAGAATCGGCATCGCAATCAGCAGGCGGCGGGGTCGATTATCGATCGTAGTGATAATCGCATCGCCCAGGATCACTGCGATCGGGGGCAGGGCAGGCAGCACGTACGGAATCAGCTTGGCGCTCGCGAGCGAAAAAAATACCAAAATCGTGATGGCGGCGATGAGGCAAAATCGCCGCGGCGCATCCAATCGGATCGTGCGCCAATCAAGAAAGACGGCAAGAATTGACCACGGCAGAATCCCCGCGATGATCACCGGTACGTAGTAGTAGATCGGCTCGCCGTGGCTGTAGCCGGATTGAAGGAATCGGCGCAGGTGCTCGCCGATGAAGTAGAACTGGAAATACCCCGGCACTCGCAGGGTCATATAGATGAACCACGGCGCGGCGATCGCGATCACGATCGCCAGTCCGGCGAAGACGTGGAAGCGGCGAAGCACCCCGCGTAGATCGTGCTCCCAGAGCAAAAACGCGATCATTATCAAGCATGGCAAAACCGCGCCGACCGGCCCCTTGGTCAGAACCGCCATCGCGGTTGCCAGGTATGCGATCCAGCACCAGCGGCCGCCCTCGACCCAATGCAGATAAAAGGCGAGGGTCGCGACCGTCACCGTGGTGGTCAAAAGCAGATCCGTCGTCAGCACCTGCGCCATTACGGCGTATAGCGGCATCGTGGCCAGGATCAGTCCGGCGGCGAACGCTCGCCGGCGATCCATCGCCCGCATCGCGAAGACATAGGTTGCGAGAGTTCCGCCGACTGCTGCGATTGCGGGCGTCAGGCGCGCCGCCAACTCATTCACCCCGAACAGCTTCATCCAGCAGACGGTCAGCCAGTAAAGCAGCGGGGGCTTCTCGATATATGAAACGTAATTGAGATGTGGAACCACGAAGTCGTGCATCGCCAGCATCTCGCGCGCGATCTCCGCATAGCGGGATTCGTCCGGCTCCCACAATCCATAGCGGCCCAGATGGAAGCCGACGATCAGCGTCGTGATGGCGACGATTACCGCGCCCCCCGCGAGGCCGGGCCATGCTGCGAGGCGGTGGCCGGTGGCGGTTTCGCCGCCGGCCACCGCCTCGCGGGCGAAACGGGTTACCATCCTGTTCGATGCGTGATCAGGCACCGCGCTCAAGTCTAACTTGAGCGCCGTGCCTGTCCCAGTCCCGGGCGCGCAATCGTTTAGTAGCTGGCGAGGCCGCCGTCCTTGCGCGGATCAAAGGCGCCCCTGAGCCGGCCCTCGGGTGAGATTTGGATCGCATTTACGGCGCCGAACCATCGGAGCACCTTAACCTTATAGCCCATCCCCTGAAGTCCTTTAACGGTGGCATCGGGCATGCTGTTTTCGACCATCGCTACGTCTGGCATCCCCTGATCATGGATGCGTGGCTCGTCTACCGCCTGAGTCGGCCTTAGATGGAAATCAAGCACTTCAAGCGCGACCTGAAGCACGCCGGTAATTATCGTCGGACCGCCCGATCCACCCAGCGCGAGCACCGGGCGGCCGTAGCGGGTTACGATCGAGGGGGCCATGCTCGAGAGCGGACGCTTTCCCGGCGCGATAGCATTGGCCCGCTCGCCCACCAACCCATATACATTCGAGACCCCGGGGGCCACCCCGAAATCGTCCATCTCGTTGTTAAGAATGATACCCAGCTGCGGGATCATCAGTTTGGCGCCGAAGGCGGTGTTGATCGTCGTGGTCAGCGCCACCACGTTACCTTCGGCGTCCACCACGCATAGATTCGAGGTGCCATGGTCATGCGCGGCCACGCCCGGCTTGATGGCCGGCTGGTTGTGATGCATTGCGCGCCGTCGAGCCTCGTTGATATGCGTCGGCGACAACAGCGTTGCGATCGGGACATGCACGTAAGCGGGATCGCCATAGGCGTCCCGATCGATAAAGCCCTTGCGCATCACTTCGATCAAACGGGCCAGATAAGGCGGCGAATTCAGTCCCAGTCCCTGCAGGTGCCCCGGTTCGAGCATGCCGAGCATCTCAAGCACGATTCCGCCCGACGAGGGCGGCGGCATTGTGTAAACCTCGTAGCCCTGAAACGGAAAGTTGAGCGGTTTGCGCCAGACTGGCTGATACTGCGCGAGATCCGCGGCGCTGAGTAGCCCGTCCTTATCCTGTAGAAAGGTGGCGATCTGATGCGCGATCGCTCCGTGGTAAAAGTTTTTCGCGGGCTGATCGCCAAGCCGGGTCAAAGTCGCCGCCAATTCCTTGTTGCTTATGGTCTGGCCTGGCTTGGGCGGTGAATTATCCGAATTAAGAAAGACCGCACGCAGTCCGGGATCGCGCGCCAGCTTCGGCGCGACATGGGCGATCTCGGCTGCCATATGATCGCCCAGCGGGAAGCCGTCGCGCGCCAGTTTGATCGCGGGTGCGGCGACCGCCGAAAATTTCATGGTGCCGAAGCGGGTGAGCGCCGCCTCGATTCCAGCGATTTCTCCCGGCACCGCAACCGCCAGCGGGCCGGTGCGAGCCAACTCCTCGTCGGCATGTCCGTTGCGCAGAAACATGTCGGCGCTGGCGCGAAATGGCGCACGTTCGCGATAATCGAGCGCGAAAAACTGGCCGGTCCGCGCGACGTAGATTAACATGAAGCCGCCGCCGCCGATCCCGCACGAGCCCGGATTGGTTACCCCGACGGCGAGCGCGGTGGCGCAGGCAGCATCGATCGCGTTGCCGCCATGCTGCAAAATTTCCATTCCGGCGCGCGCCGCCAGTTCGTTTTCCGCCACCACCATCGCATGCCGCGCGGGAGCTGGAAATGCGATTTGCGTCAGCGCAATGACGGAGAGCAAAGCCGCGAACACCGCGCCGCCAACAAAAAAGACATTAAACGAGATTGCGCGTCGCCCGCCCGGTCCACTCGAATTCAGCATCACGGGCCTTACTATCAGCCATCGGCGGCAGAAGAAAGCCCGCCGCAAAGCCGGTCCAGGACAATAACGCAGGGATAAATCGCCGACCCCACATCGATCAAGGACGAAGTGGGTTGTCGCGACGGCAGGAACTATTTATCGAGCGGATGCTTGAACTTGCGATCGGGATGGCGAATCGTCAGCACCGGGCAGCCGGCCTTCTGCACCACTCGTTCCGCCACGCTACCCATCAGAACGTGAGCGAGCCCGGTCCGGCCGTGGGTTCCGAGCACAATCAAGTCGGCGTTCTCGCTCTGTGAGGTGTTGATGATTTCAAGGAAGGGCGATCCCACCCGCAGCAGGCTGCGGGCTTTCAGACCGGCATCGCGCATGCGCGCGACAATTTTGTCAATTTCACTCTGCGCCAGCAGCCGTTGTTCTTCCGCGATCCGGCTCATCGCGCCGATATCGACGCCCGCGCCGAAGTCCGGACTCATCATGACCGGCGAGAGCGGCTGATCGACGTGCAACACTGTGATCTCAGCCCCGAACCGCCGCGCCAGCTCCTCGGCGTACTCGATGGCGCGCTCTGAATCCTCTGAGAAATCGGTGGCGGCGACGATCTTGGTGAAAGTAGGCACGATGTGAAAACGATACGCCAATCGCGCGCTGCCCGGCAAGTAGCGATAGTTGCCACGAAGGTGGCAAAGGCGGGAAACTGTCTGTGCCCGGTGCTTTGCCCGTACGGCCGCTGACATTACAATCGAACCGGGTAGGCTGGTCGAGCAAGATGGCCATTTGGTTTAAAGATTTCGAACGCGCCTTTGACGAATTCTTCGAGGATGCGCTGCTGTCGCGATGGCGCCGCACGGCCGATTGGCACGATGCTATCGTGCGCGATTGCGGCGATCGCTTCGAGCTCGAGCTGAGCGTGGGCGTCGAACCGGAAGGACTCGAAGTCGAGGTGATCGGCAACGAAATTGTAGTGCGTCATCGCGGCGGTAAGCTTGACGGCCAATTCAGATTTCCGGCTTCGATCGAGTCCGATTCGGTTCGCGCCAGATGGTCAGAAGGCATGCTGCAAATCATCGCGCCCAAGCGCAGAAGCCGGCGCGTGCCGGTCGAGAAGTTGGGTTAAACAAATTCGCCTTAATATTCGCTTCAAATGGTGAGCTGCCGATATGCCGGAAATCCCGCACCCGAGCGATTCTTCACCCCCTGATCTGAAACCGGCCGCCGCGGCGGAGCAATTGAAAGCCTCGGAATTGCGCGGGGCGATACCTATCAGCCCCGAAGAGCTAAGCCGTATCGCGGCCGATGGCGGTCCGTCCGCCGGTGACGACCTGCTCGGTCAGGAACGGGCACTGGACGCAATCAAGCTGGCGATCGGAATCAACGCTCCCGGCTACAACGTTTATGTAAGTGGGCTGCGCGCGAGGCATGAGCGGGAAACAGTACTGGCGCGCCTGCGGGAAACCGCCCGCACCATGCCGACGCCGGGCGATTGGGTCTACGTCAACAATTTTCGATCGGCGGAAACCCCGGTCGCCATTTATCTTAAGCCCGGCCATGGACGGATGCTGCGCGATCGGATGCGGGAGCTGATCAATTTTGTGATCGAACAGTTGCCCAAGGCCTTTCGGCGCGAGGATTTCGATCATGAACGTGCGGCCTTGCGAGATAAATATAACCGGCAGGCGCAGGAGTTGTTCCAGGGGCTGGAGAAGCACGCCCGTGAGGGCGGTTTCGCGGTTCAGAGCGCGCCCACCGGGCAGATTATTCTGATTCCACTGATCGGCGGTAAAATGCCGGAGTCGCCGGAAGTGCTCTCACGTGAGCTCGAGGCGCTGCCGCCGGCCGAGCGCGAAAGGCTCGATAAAGTACAAAGTGAGCTGCAGGACGAACTCGCGAAGCTGCTGATGCGGCAGCAGGAGATCATGCGGGCGCTGGTCGAAGACATTCGCGCGATCGAGCGCGCCTTCGCCGCCCGCCTGATTACGCCGGCGATCACCGCGCTGAAACAAGAATTTGAAAATTCCGCGGTTCAGGCTTATCTCGACGAAGTGCTCGATCACATGCTCGGCCATCTTGATCGCTTTCGCGCCGCGCCCGAGGGACGGCCGGATGCGATGCCGCAGCCGCCGCGGCCGGAACCGCCCGAGACTGACGGCAATGGGCGTTTTTTTGAATACCAGGTCAATGTCCTGGTCGACAATTCGGAAACCAAAGGTGCGCCGGTTATCAGCGAGGATGCGCCGAGCTATCGCGCGCTGTTCGGCACGATCGAACGATGGCTCGATCCGTATGGCCGCGCCGGCACCAATTTCACCCGGATCATTGCAGGATCGTTTCTGAAGTCGCACGGCGGCTTCCTGATGTTCGATCTCGAAGATGCGATTGTCGAACCGGGAGCCTGGAAGACCCTCAAACGATCGCTCAAAACCGGACGGATGACGCTGGAAACCCTCGAACCATTTCCGTTTTTCGCAGTCAGCGGACTTAAGCCGGAGCCAATCGAGATTAGCAACAAGGTAATCGCGACGGGCGGGGCGCAACTCTATAACCTGCTCTATTTCTACGACCAGGACTTTCCCGAATTGTTCAAGGTCAAGGCTGAGGTCCGTCCGGTCGTCAGCGCCGATCGCAAGACGATCGAGCGTTACGTGCGGCGCGTCAGCGAGTTGGCGCGGCGCGAGGGGTTGCCGCCGTTCGATGGCGGCGCGCTGACGCGAATCGTCGAGTTTGGGATGCGCAAGGCGGGCGACCGCAGCCGCATGCTCAGCACGATGGAGCCGATTGACGATTTGGCGCGCGAGGCGGCGTATTTCGCCCGGCTGGAGAATTCGCCCGAGGTCCGCGCCGCGCAGGTCGAACGCGCGCTGGGCGACCGCATTCTGCGGCTTAATTTTATCGAAGAAGAGATCAGGCGGTTAATCGAGGAAGCTACGCTGATCGTCGAGCTGCAGGGTGTAAAGGTGGGCCAAATCAACGGTCTGGCGGTGATGGACGCCGGCGGCTATGCCTTTGGGCGTCCCTCGCGCGTGACAGCGACGGTCGCGCTCGGCCAAGCGGGCGTGATCAATATCGAACGCGAGGCTCATCTTTCAGGATCGAGCCACGACAAGGGCGTGATGATCCTGAGCGGTTTCATGCGCGATCGCTTCGGGCGCAAGACTCCCGCCGCCATGACCGCGAGCATATGCTTCGAGCAATCCTACTCGGGTATCGATGGTGACAGCGCGAGTTCCACCGAGTTGTACGCGTTGTTGTCGGCGCTCAGCGAGCTGCCGATACGGCAGGATTTCGCCGTCACCGGCTCGGTCGACCAGCATGGCCAAGTGCAGGCTATCGGCGGCGTGAACGAGAAGATCGAAGGGTTTTATCGCGTATGCAAAGCAACCGGTCTCACTGGCCGGCAGGGGGTGTTGATACCGCGCGCGAATGTCAGCAACCTGATGCTCGACGGCGAGACTATCGCGGCGGTCGAGCGCGGAGAATTTCACATTTATCCGGTTTCAACCATCGATCAGGGAATCGAACTGCTGACCGGGGTGAAAGCCGGATTGATCGGCGAGCCGGGCACAATCAATTATCTGGTAAATGAGCGATTTCGCGCGATGGCGGAGAGTTTGCGCGAACGACCCTACTCTGAGACTCGAGTGGTTCATGAAGCGGCGACGCCATCGCAACCGCCGCAACCACCGTCGCCGCCCCATCCGCCGCGTTGATGACATTTTTTTGCCCGCCGCGATTTCCATGCTTGACTGGCGCGTTCCGCTCAATAATTGGACACCTTACCGCAGCCGCCGGTTCACAGGGCGGGAAAAAAGGATGCACCTGATGCCTTCCGACTTGCGTCTGGAACCGGACGAAACGCCGTTGCTCATCGATTTTTACGAACTCACGATGGCCGCGAGCTATTTCGCCACCGGCTACAACGATAAGGCCTGCTTCAGTCTGACCACGCGCCGGATGCCGCCGCGGCGGGGCTTTCTGGTGGCCGCCGGGCTGGAACGTCTGCTGGACGTGCTTGAGGAATTCCATTTCGAACCGCGCATGGTCGAATATCTCGACTCGCTCAAAATCTTCAGCCCCGAGTTTCTTCAGTTCCTGGCGACCCTGCGCTTCACGGGCGAGGTGCGCGCGCTTGCCGAGGGTACAATTTTTTTCGCCGAGGAACCGCTAATCGAGGTCCGCGGTCCGCTGATTGAAACCCAGTTGATCGAAACGATCGCGCTCAACCAGCTTGGGATGGCTTCGCTGATCGCAAGCAAGGCGGCGCGCAGCTTTGCCGTGGCCGGCGGCCGGCGGCTGGTCGACTTTGGGTTGCGGCGAAGCCAGGGCGCCGACGCCGGCCTGATTGCGGCCCGCTCCAGCTATATGGCGGGGTTTCATGGCAGCTCGAACGTGCTCGCCGGGATGCGTTATGGGATTCCGGTCTACGGCACCATGGCGCACAGCTACGTGATGGCGCATGAGCGCGAGCGCGAGGCGTTCGCCAGCTTCGTCAAGGTGTTTCCGCGCCTCAGCACCCTGTTAGTCGATACCTACGACACCGTGCGTGGAGTGGAGAACGCCGCCGCGGTGGCGCGCGATCTGGCCAGCTCTGGAATTGTTCCGATGGGAGTGCGGCTCGACAGCGGGAACCTGATCGACCTCAGCCGCCGGGCGCGGCGCATTCTCGATGAACACGGACTTAAGAACGTCTCGATCTTCGCCAGCGGGAATATCGACGAATATCGAATACAGGAGATGGTCAAGGCGGGCGCGCCAATCGATGCCTTCGGCGTGGGCACCGCGATGGCGGTCAGCCAGGATGCGCCCGCGCTCGACGTGGCCTATAAGCTGGTCGAGTATGCGGGCAAGCCCCGGCTTAAAACCTCGGAAAACAAACCTAGTCTGCCCGGTCGCAAACAAATCTTCCGCGCCTTTAATCGCAACGGTGGCTTCTACAGCGATTTGATTGGCCTGGAAGAGGAAAGTGCCGTCACGGTCAGCCGCGAGTTCAGGCCCGCGCCGGCGCATATCGCGCCGCTGCTCGAGCCGGTTTTCGCGGGCGGTAAACGGATCGGTCCGCGGCCGGCGCTCAACGACGCACGCGAGCGTTTCATGCGCGAATTCGCGATCCTCGAGGCCCGCTTCAAGCAGATCGATCAGCCCGAGGTTTATCCCGTGCGCCATAGCGCGGCGCTCAATGCATTGCTGATCAGCGAACGGTTGGCGGCTGAATCACGGCAGGATTAACTTTTTTGTTTTGAGCGCAAGCCGCGGATAGCGCGACGCTCCGGAAGCGCTATCTTCGAGCGCATGAAAACCGCGACGACTAATATAATCGAGCAGCGGATCGATCAGCGTGCGGCATGGTGGGAAGCGGTTTGTCGCCGGGACTGCGGCGCGCAAGGCCGTTTCTGGTATGCGGTCAGGACCACCGGAGTGTATTGCCGGCCCGGATGTCCGGCGCGTCTGCCGCGCCGCGAGAATGTCGAGTTCTTTAGCGATCGCGAAAGCGCGCGCCAGGCTGGATATCGATCGTGCCTGCGCTGCAAGCCCGATCGGTCGGCCAACGATTCGATTGCCATGCGCAGCATCTGCCGCTACATCGAATCCAATCTCGACCAGCAGCTCACGCTCGCGGCACTGGGAGCTATCGCCGGACTCAGTCCGTTTTATCTACAGCGCAAATTCAAGGCGGCGGTCGGGGTCTCGCCGCGCGAGTACGCGAACCAGCATCGTCTCTCGGCGTTCAAAAATGGGGTGCGCAAAGGCGGATCGATAACCAACGCGCTCCACGATGCCGGCTACGGTTCGAGCAGCCGCTTGTACGAGAAGACCAACGCACAACTCGGCATGACGCCCACCGTCTATCGGCGCGGCGCGGCCGGCGTTCGCATCCGATATACGATCGCCGATTCGGCGCTGGGCGAATTACTGGTTGCGGTCACCGATAAAGGTCTTTGCGCGGTTCAGTTCGCCGGCGATACGTCGGAACTTCAACGCGAGTTTCCCGCCGCCGATTTGGTGCGCGACGATCGCGGACTAGGCCGGTGGACCGATGCGCTACTGGCTCATCTGAAGGGGACGCGAACCTTTGGTAACCTGCCGCTCGATCTCAGGGCAACCGCGTTTCAGCGGCGAGTCTGGGAGTATCTGCGTTCGATTCCGGCGGGCGAAACCAAATCGTATGCGGAGGTGGCGGCGGCGATTGGACATCCGCGCGCGGTTCGAGCGGTCGGTCATGCCTGCGCGGTTAATCGCATCGCGATTGCTGTCCCATGTCATCGCGCAGTGCGATCCGACGGCAAGCTGGCGGGTTACCGATGGGGCCTCGAGCGCAAGCAAAAGCTGCTGGAAATCGAGCGCGAGCGTTAGCTCAAGATCGCCGGTGGCATCGCGCCGGAATCGAACTAAGAATATTCCGATTTGGAGTTGGCTGCGTGCGCCAAATGGTGCGCGTTTGCGCAATCCTCATTCCATTTTATAGCCAGATAAATAGTATGAGCACGTTAGAGACTTGCTCAAGTCACGGGCCGTAACTTGAGCATACTAGTACTGTCGCCAGTGGACAGTATGGCGCGCAAAGAGGGGCCAAAAGGGGACGGGAAATGAGTAGTGGATCCGGATCGGTAAAACGAATGGGCGCATCTTTGCAGACGCTGTTCCTGGTTGCTCTCACGCTCTCCGTTGCCGCCTGCGGCAATGGATCCTCGAATTCTGCTAACTCTTCTTACCCGGCGCCTTTCGATCAAGCCAAGGGTGAGGGCGCGCTGACCAGCGAGGCGCTGGTCATGACCTACCCGACCGGAAGCAACACCGCCTCGACTGCCGCGGCCACCACTGGCCTTGACGCGTTTTACAATCAACTGATCTGCAACGGTTTGACGCAGACGCAATGCGCCGCCAACGTCGCCAATCTCAATACCGCGCAGTTCGGCAATTTCGATCTCACAGCGGACCCGATCGGCAGCAATCCACTTGGGATAAAGACCGTCGATGCAGTCAAAATCGATTACACGGCGATCAATGTCGATAAAAGCGCGGTAACGGTTTCGGGTGGTATCGTCATTCCCGAGATCGCTCCGGCTTCGATCAAGGGGGTGGTCCTTTATTTCCACGGCACCACCGTACAGCGGACTAATGTGCCCTCGAATTTTACCTTGCCGGCCAACTTCAGCACGTATACCGATGGGATTCTGATGGCGGCGATACTGGCCTCGCAGGGCTACGTGGTCGTGATGCCCGACTATATCGGCCTGGGCGACGATACCACTCATCCGCATCCTTACGTCGCCTATCCGCAGCAGGATGCTCAAAGCGGTCTCGCGATGCTCAAGGCGGCGCGATCGTTTCTCGCCAGTTCGTATCACATCAAGCGAACGCTGCCGCTGTATATAACCGGTTATTCGGAAGGCGGCGCCTACGCGCTGGAAGCCGCCCATCTGATGCAGCGAAATCCACGCTATCGATCGGCGCTCAACGTCAAACTCCGGGAGGCGGCGCCGATTTCCGGCTTTTTCGATCTTTCAGGCACCGGTCTGCCTTACCTGTTCGATAACATCTCGCAGACTAACAACAACTGGTTCTCGCTCGATCCGACAGTATCCGCCTTGAGCAAGCCTTACCTGAGCGCTTACCTGGTGCTCAGTTTCGCCAACTACTCGGGTATCGCACCGACCGACATTCTGGCCAGCAACTTTTACAATTGTCCCTCGCAGGCGACGCAGTGCGGATCAAGCGGCAATCTGGATGGCCTTTATTTCACCGCGACGCAAAGCGCCGGCTACGATACGACAGTTGCGTTTTTAACTTATGCCATAGCGACGCAGACCGGCTGGAGCACTACGAACAACGCGGTCACGCCTCTGTTGACTCCTACCTATGCCGACGCCCTGATGCAGCAGGACATGGCGAATCCTCTGTACCAGCAACTTGTGGATGCCGATACCTATCCGTTTGTCCCGCGATTTCCCGTCACGCTGGTTTCACTGGCCCAGGATTCGGTTGTTACCCGTAAGAATTCCGATGTCGCCTTCGCCTATTTCACCGGCAAAAACCCGCATGGCCCGTACAATGAGGATCTGGTTACCAATAGCGATTTTCTCGCCGAGGGTATTGCAAGCGCGGGACCGATCGATCATACAACTGAACTTCCATTCCTGACGGTGCTGATTTTGAGCGAGTTCAATGCCACGCACTTGGTCTGGCACCCTCAGCGTCCAGCAAAATGATCGGCCGCTCCCCCGGCTACGGGCAAGGCAAGATCAGACAATCAGTACGAGCGGGGCAGCTTCAGGACGTGCTCGCTGATGCTGTTGAGCACCATCTCCTGCCAAGGCGCTCCACGTCGGCTATGGTTCAAGCAAGCGTTTTGTAGGAGAAGACCAACGAACAACTTGGCATGACTACTAGAATAGTTGTTGTTGCCGGACCGGCAATGGGTAGAACAAGCCAACGACGATCCACGTATCAGGATACTGATGCAGCGTCCCGACATAGAAATGTGTGTCGAATCTCTGAATCATCTCCTGTTCGTACCTTTTCCGGAAGGGTGCTTGCCAACCTTCGCCGTGGCTCTGCTGGACTTTTCGATACAGTTCGCCCATTTCCCAGTCCGTGCAGATCATCTTGTGACCGTTGCACTCGGCGTCCGAGCATTCAAACTCATATCGAAATTTGAACGGAATCTTCTTAAGTTCTTCCTTCGGGGCAGCGTCGAACAGATCGCCTTGACTAAGAATGTTTTTTTGGTCCGCTGTCCAATCCCGCTCTGCATCTTCCTCGATAATGAGTCGCTTAATTAGAGCGGGCTTGAAGATTCCGAGTGTTGGCTCATCGTCCTGGTCTCGGCGACGCATTAGCTGACAGAGCGACGGCGATTTTAGCGGGTAAACTAGGTCTTTGCGGGCCTGCCATTCTTTGTCTGTCGAAAGCACGCCGGATAAAGGTTTAATCGAATCACGGTCGGGGTTGAAGCTTTCAAGCCGCGTATCATTGCGAGCTTTCTGAACACGCGCTTCGATCCATTGGTATTTTGAGAATTTTTGTTCCGCCCTAAGAAGACGATAAGGCATCGGAAACAATCGTATCCACTGACCGTCTGACGTGATTCCGGCCGTGCATGAGGTTTCGAGGCTCTTTCGGGCAGGCGTGGGGTACGTTCGTACTGTGATCAGAATCCGCCGCGATTCCCAAGCCATGACTGGCTACAAATCGAAGCCTTGGAGGCCGCGATCTTCCAGCGCCTGGAATAATAGATGACGGTGGCACTCTTGAGGGTCCATTTCGACACACATGAGGGCCACCGGATGTTCAGCAAAATTCAGAAACTTGTGAAGGTTTTGCCGCAGGAACGGCTTGATAACCGACACCTCGTACCATTTCCAGATGACGTTGCGGGTGCCCGTCTCAATCGCTTTCGCTCGAACGTGTCTCGGAACTCCCAAACTCGGCATATGCAAATATTGAAATCCTGACCGTTCAACGAGCCGCTGCAAATTATTTTTGCTTAGCTCCGGACGGTACATGCTAACCGGACTGAATCGAATGTCGATCAGCGATCGCACATTTACCCTCGCGAGCCGGGCAAGCAATTCGGGCAAGGTTCGGCCCGAATAACCAATTGTAAAAAAATCGGCAGTTGCCGCTGAACGCGCTTCATTCCACAGTTCTTTGCTTTCTGCCTGTGCGCGCGCGGATCGGCTCGGCAATTTTAGCGGTCGCTGAATTACTGGCATCCGTTAACTGCCAGTGAATTATCCCATGTGCGTCCCGCTGTCTATGCAAACCTACGTCTTGCTCCATCCGGTGAACCCACTGGTTGTTCGGAAACTTTTGAGGAAGTCCGGTCGCCGTTCTGATCTCTGTCCACGTCATGGGGCGTGCGGCGCTTTTTAATGCGGCAGCGGTTTTTGCGGCGAAATCTTGGTATGTCATGATTCCTTTTCGCGGACGATCCCAAAAGGCACTTTTGCACTTGGGGCAGGTTTCCGGCGGCGGACTACCCGCCCTACGTGGAATCCATTCGTGGCCGCAACGTTCGCAACGGTAGCCCATCACGGTTATTGGCACCCTCGCCATTTCATACTCCATAAGACATTCTTATAAAATCATTACCGATATAAGAGCCGCTCAATAAGAATATCTATTAAAACATATCGTTCTCAAAAAAGACAGGAAATGGAGGTTCGAGCGCTCCAAATCTACGGCAGCAGAAGTCCCCGCAACTGGAGTTGTCAGTACGAACGGGGCAGCTTGAGCACGTGCTCGCTGATGGTGTTGAGCACCATCTCCTGCGACACCGGCGCGATCTTGAGCATCCGCGATTCCCGGAAATAGCGCTCGACGTCATATTCCTGCATGTAGCCATAGCCGCCGAGCGTCTGCACCGCGCGATCGCAGGCCTGAAAGGCCGCTTCCGCCGCGAGCAGCTTGGCGGTGCTGGCCTCGGCCCCGCACGGTTGACGGCGATCGAACAGCCACGCGGCCTTGAGCATCGTCAGTTCGGCCGCCTCAAGCTGCGCATGCGCGAGCGCGAGCGGATGCGCGATAGCCTGGTTCTGCCCGATCGGACGGCCGAACACGATGCGTTCTTTCGCGTAGCTGACCGCCTTGTCGAGCGCCGCGCGCCCGATGCCAATTCCTTCTGCAGCGGTCAGGATGCGTTCGGGATTGAGCCCATCGAGCAGGATACGAAAGCCGCGGCCTTCCTCGCCCACCAGGTCGGTGGCGGGAACGCGCAGGTTATCGATAAACAGCAGATTGGTATCGACCGCATGGCGGCCGAGCTTGTGCAACTCGCGGACCTCGACCGCGCGGCGATCCAGGTCGGCGAAGAAGATCGTCATCCCGTCGGTTTTTTTCTTTACCTGATCGATTGGCGTGGTGCGCGCCAGCAGCAGCATCTTGTGCGCTTCCTGCGCTTTGGAGGTGAAGACCTTGCGCCCATTGATGAGATAGTGATCGCCCTCGCGGCGGGCGAAGGTTTTTATATGGGTGATGTCATTGCCGGCGTCGGGTTCGGTCACCGCAAACGAAACATGAATTTCGCCCTTCGCCACCGGCGGCAAGTAACGGCGCTTGATTTCCGCGCTGCCATGCACCACCACCGGCATCAGGCCGAAAATCGATAGGTGGACCGCGCTGGCGGCGTTCATCGCACCTGTGTAGGCCGCCTCGCGCATCACCAGCGCCGCTTCGATGATACCCAGACCGCTGCCGCCGTATTCTTCGGGAATCGCGACGCCGAGGTAACCCGCGTCGGCGAAGGCGCGATAGAACTCGTGCGGAAATTGGTGGCGGCTGTCCTTGTCGCGCCAGTAGGGATCGGGAAAGCGCTGACATAGCGCGCGGACGCCGGCGACGATCTGATGCTGCGACTGGGTTAGATCGAAATCCATCCCCAATTTTGCGGCCTCGCGAGACGATTTTTCAATCGCGCCGAAAACCAGGACGAACGCGGCGCGGGTGCGGAAGCTTCAACTGGCGCATTTCGAGGCTGGGTTCACTCGCGCAGCGCCTCGAACGATTCAAGGATACATCGTTCGGTGGTCGGCCAATCGATACAGGGGTCGGTAACAGATACGCCGTACTTCAGTCCCGCACGGCCCTCGCGCACCGGCTGGTTGCCGGATTCGAGGTTACTTTCCGCCATCACGCCGATAATCGATCGGCCGCCCGCCCGCACCTGATCGACCACCTGCGCCAGCACAGCCGGCTGACGGCTGAAATCCTTGTTGGTCTGCGCATGCGAGCAATCGACCAGGATTCTCGGCTCGATGCCGGCCTTGACCATCAAACGAACGCATTCCCGAATACTGACCGGATCGTAGTTGGGAGTGCGTCCGCCGCGCAGCACGATATGCGTATCCGGATTGCCTGCGGTGCGCACCACGGCGGGCAGGCCATCCTGCGTGATGCCGATAAACGAATGCGGCAGGCGGGCGGACTGAATCGCGTTGATGGCCGCCTGCAGGTTGCCGTCGGTGGTGTTCTTGAACCCGACCGGCATCGAAAGGCCGCTCGCCATCTCACGATGGGTTTGCGATTCGGTGGTGCGCGCGCCGATAGCGGCCCAGGTGATCAGATCGGCGATGTATTGCGGGGTGATCGGATCGAGCATCTCGCTCGCCGCCGGCAGGCCCATTTGCGCGAGATCGAGCAACAGCCGCCGCGCAATTCTGAGGCCCTCGCGCATATCGCAGCTATTGTCCATATGGGGATCGTTGATCAGTCCCTTCCATCCGACGGTGGTGCGCGGCTTGTCGAAATACACACGCATCAGAAGAAAGATGCGATCGCTGACTCGCGCGGCAAGCTGCGCCAGCCGGCGTGCATAGTCGATGGCGGCGGCGGGATCATGGATGGAGCAGGGACCGACGATAAACATGATCCGCGCATCCTCGCCATTCATGATCCGGCGCACAATTTGGCGCGACTCGAAGATAAATCGCACCACAGCCGCATCGAGCGGCAGTTCGTCCTTGAGCGCGGACGGCGAGATCAGCGGCTCGACCGCGACGACGTGAACGTCCTGTATATCCTGAATGCGCTGCATTGAGAATGAAAAAGTGTATCTGAAAGTGGAAGCGCGATTAAAGTGCCATGGCGCCGGGCTCGCGATCGTTGCGCAAACGCCGCGCAAACGCCGCCGCCGCGCACCTTGCCCGGAGGTGAATAGCCAAGCCCGTTGGCCTCTGCTTGCCGCGCCGTTTGTGAGTCCATAGTCTGATCGGAGATCACCGCGGCTGGCCGCGCCTGGTAAAATATGGAATCTGCTCGTCCCATACATCGTGAATCGTCACCGCCGATAACTCATGGCGGGAAAAAATGGCTGCGGATAAGCGCGGCGATTTTCGGGATGCTGTTGTCGGTCGTGCTGGCCGTCGCCATTGTCATGCAGGAAGGCCATCGCTTGTGGAATCGCGATTCACATGGGCATCTCTACTCACCGTTACTGCGCAAAAAATGATGCATCGATCGTTGATCGCGGATGAAAGCGGTCTTCGGTAGCGCGAGCGAAGCAGCCGCCAGAGTCCATCCCTTAGGGCACGGTTATGGCCGTGATTTCTGGGCGGTGTTTGCCGCCACCTTTGCGCTCAATGGCGCCAGCAATATGCTGGTACTGTTTCCCCTGTTCGTGATCAGGCTTGGTGGCGGCCCGAAGATGATCGGGGCGATCGCGGCCTTCGGCTCCGCGATGGCGCTGATGGTGCGTCCGGGTGTGCCGCGAGTGCTGGCTCGAGCCGGGCACAAATCGACCGTGTTCTGGATGCTGTTGGTCGAAGCGATCGCACTTGCGCTGTACGCCCCGCTGCACTCGATCGGGGTGCCGATTTTCGCCGTTCGGGGAATTCACGGCGCTGCCGAAGGCACCATGCGCGTAGCCCTGTTCTCAATGCTGTTCAGCCTTCTGCCCGAGGGACGTCATGGCGAGGCGATGACGATCTTCAGCTTGAACGGCATGATGCCGGCGGCGTTCGCGCCAATGCTGGGAGAAGAGATCATTCGGCATTTCGGCTTCACCGCCTTTTTCGCGACCGCGGTCGCGATGTGTTTGATCGGCGCGGGCGCGATGACGATGGTCTCCAAAGACGTCGAATCACGTCGCGAAAGTTCAAGCGCGGCGCTTACCGCGGCGCCCAAATTGCGCGCGCTGATCTTCGATCGCAAACTTTTACCGGTGTGGATTGCCACGCTGTTGTTTTCGGCCACGGTGGTCTCGCGAATTAATTTCGTCACTCCGCTCGCCAGTCAACGTCACGTGGCGCAGGTCGGATGGTATTTCGTGACCTACTCGGCGGCCGCCATCGCGGTGCGGCTGAGCTGCGGGCGGCTGATCGATCGGATCGGAATCGAGCGGGTGCTGGCGCCGTCATTGTTCGCGCTAGGCGTGGGAATCGCGCTGATTTCAAGGACCGGGCGTCCGGGCACGCTGGAACTGGCTGGCGTGATCGGCGGATTGGGGCACGGTCTAAGTTATCCGGCGTTGAGCGTGCTGGTGATCAGGCGTACGCATGGCGCGG
>DAHVFB010000149.1 GCA_027317185.1 Deltaproteobacteria bacterium | reverse complement strand
AACTACTCAACCGGTTATCTAGTTGAACGCGGGGGACATTAACGCGCAGCACGTGCATTCCGGCGCGTAGATTAAGCCTATGGCTTTCAAACTCGAGATGTTCTCGGATTTCGTCTGCCCGTTTTGCTACATCGGGCTTGCCACCGTCCGCAAGCTTCAACCCGAGTTTGGTTTTGAACTTGAGCCGCGAGCCTTCCAGATCCATCCGGAATGGCCGGCCGAGGGGCTGCCGCTCGCGCAGCACCCACGCATGATGGATCCGAAAGCGCGCCGGTTGATTTGGACGCATATTCTTGAGTTGGCTGACGCTGCGGGCGTCACGATGAAAGCGCCCGAGGTTCTCGCCAATTCCCGACTCGCGCTCCAAGCGGCCGAGTTTGCGCGCGAAAATGGCAGAGGCGAAGCCTTCGACGATCTCGTTTACCGGGCCTATTTCAGCGACGGTCTGAACATCGGATTGCAAGGCGTGCTGGGCGATCTCGCGATCGATGTGGGATTGGACCGTGCGGAGCTGGATCGCGCACTGGAATCGCAACGCTACGCGGCACGGCTTGAACGCGACTCCCAACTGGCCCATCAGCGCGGCGTCAGCGGCGTGCCGGCATTCTTTCTCGGTGAATACTCATTCACGGGCGCTCAGAGCGAGGAGATGATGCGCGAGATTATGCGCCGCCATGTCACGACGACGGGCGCTGCGAAGTAGGCAGTGGTTGCTCGGCGCATCAACAGGGGTTTAGAGAGTGTTTGATCTTACCGAGGCCTTGCCTGGCCTGCTCCGTCAGGATGTGGTCTATGGCGAAACCACCTTTCCGGAAGTCCCTGCCGAAGTCCCGGAGATCGTCGCCGTCGATCCGAGTTGGCGCCGGCGCTGGATTGCCGCCCGCGATCGGTTGCAAAAGCCGCCTGCCGTTGCCGTCGATCAATGGGATGCCGACCGCAAGCAGCGCTTCGGCCGGCTGTTGGCCGCCGTCGGATGGGGTGAGCTCCGCCATATCGTGCTCGGCTGCAGCTATGCGGCGACCCATCACGAGATGCCGGGCGCCTGGCGCGCATGCATCCTCAAGCAGGCTTACGAGGACATGCAGCATGCCGCCTCGTTCATCACCCGCGGATGCCGCTACAGCGACGAGAACTACTGGAACGGCATCGACAGTAAGGCGACCCTCGTTCATCCGGATGAAAAGCGCATCCTCGAGCGTGACCTCGGCGGCTTCTTCGCGGTGGTCGGCCTGCATACGGAAGCCTATGCAGCCGAGGATGGCGGCGCCTACAGCGCGCTGCTGAGTCTCGATCCGGTGCTGAACGCATGGTCGCCCAACGAAATCGAGCAGGAAGCCGGCCATCTGTCTTTTCTCTTTCCCGCCATGCGTGAGTATCTCAACATTGGTCCGCTCGACGAGCAGGAGCGCAGAAAGCGCCAGTTGATCGCCGACAACGACCAGCTTTTCCCGCTGATGCGCGAGGCCGCTCTGGCCGCCCTTGAGAAGTTTACGATCAACAAACTCTGGCTGAACCGCGCAACGATCGAATGGCCAGTCGATTTGCCGGGCCGCACGCGCCACATCTATCGGCAGATTGGCATCGAGGAATCGTACTGGCCCGAGACGCCGCGCTCATGAGGAGACCGGCCGCGGGAGCGGCCACCGGACAATTTAACGCACACCACCAGGAGGAATAGTGATGTTCGAACTCAAACAATTTGTCGAAGACTGCAAGGGTAAATCGGCCTTGAGAGTCAAGCAGTTGATCGAGGAGGCGCTGCATGATCCGGCGAGCGTCAAAGCGGCGCTCGACGCGGAATTCGCGGGTCGGGATCTTTCAAAGGCAAGTATCGCCGATCTGATCTGCTTTCGCTCGCCGACGTTGACGGTGCTCAAGGCGGCCACGCCGCCCAAGTTCAAAACGCCCCCGCATAATCACAATATGTGGGCCGTGATCGGCACTTACGATGGGCAGGAGGATAATACCTTTTATCGGCGCAGCGGGAAGGGTTTGGAAAAGGCGGGCGGAAAAGATCTGAAAACCGGCGATGTGGTAGTGCTGGGCGAGGACGCGATTCACGCAATCGCGAATCCGCTCGACCGCGTATCGTGCGCAATCCATATTTACGGCGGCGATCTGCTGAATTTCTCGGGCCGCAGCACATGGAACCCGTTCACCTTCGAGGAACACCCTTACGACATCAAACTTCTCATGGACTACTCCCGCCAGCTCATGGCTGGGGCACAGAGCTGACCAAATAGTAATTGGTTCGAGAACGACCACCCGCATCCTGGTGAGGGACAGCGCGAGGAGACACACATGGCGGATGGTTTCTTTCCTCTGACGAGCGAACAACAAGAGTGGGCTGCTCGAGCGGCCGACCTCGCGCAGCGCGAGATCGCCCCACGCGCGGCGGAGACCGATCGGACGGGGACCTTCCCCTCGGAGGGTTTGGCAGTCCTCAAGCGGGAGGGTTTTTGGAAACTCCGCGTTTCACGCGAGCACGGGGGACTGGAAGAAGACCTCCTGACGACGGTCCTTGTCACGGAGGCGCTGGCAAAGCGGTGCGCGTCCACGTCGTGTAAGCGCCGGTGCAAAACTGACCCGGGTCGCCGATTGAAAACTGACCCACCCTGGCGTGGGGTACTCCGCAGCGGAGGGCCTCATGCTGGTGGCGGAGGAAGCGGTGGAGATCCGGGTATTAAGCAGGCAGGGCAAGAGCATTCGCGACATCGCGCGAATGCTGAAGGTGTCGCGCAACACGGTGCGGCGCTATGTACGCAGCGAAGGGTTGCCGCGGTACGAGCGTGAAGCGCGGCCCCGCAAGCTCGATCAGTTCAAGCATTACATCGCCGAACGGGTGACGGCCGCGGCGCCGGAGTGGATGCCGGCGACGGTGCTGCTGCGCGAGCTGCGGGGGCTGGGTTACACGGGCGGCATCAGCATCCTGAAGGATCATCTGGCGACGCTGAAGCCAGTGGCCAAGCCGGAGCCACTGATCCGATTCGAGACTGATCCGGGCCGCCAGAAGCAGGTCGACTTCGCCACTATCCGACGCGGGAAGGATCGCTGGCGGTGTTCATCGCGACGCTGGGCTGGAGCCGCGCCAGCTACGTCGAGTTCGTCACCGACGAGCGGCTGGAGACGCTGCTCGGCTGCCACGAGCGCGCGTTCTACTACTTCGGCGGGGTTGCGCGCGAGGTGCTCTACGACAACATGCGGACGGTGGTGACCGACCGCGATCGCTACGGGCCGGGACTGCATCGCTACAACCGCACTTTGCTCGACTTCGCGCACCATCAGGGCTTCGTGCCGCGACTGTGCATGCCCTATCGACCGAGGACCAAGGGCAAGGTCGAGCGCTTCATCCGTTACCTGCGCGCGAGCTTCTACGTGGCGCTGGCGAGTCAGTTCAGCTCGGACGGACTCAAGGTCGATCGTGATCTGGCGAATGTACGGGTCGCGACTTGGTTGCGCGAGGTTGCCAACGCGCGCGTGCACGCGACTACTGGCGAGGTTCCGATGGTGCGGCTCGAGCATGAGCGCGAACGCCTGCAACCGATCCCCGCGCCGTGGCCGGGGGCGCTTCCGTCCGCACCAACGCGGCGTCCGGCGCCGCTACCGCGCGGCTACCAGCATCCGCTGCGGGTCTACGAAGAGCTGATCACTGCGGTGGAGGTTGCATGAGCGTGCAGCACGAGCGCCTGATCGATCTGTGCAACGAGCTGCGGCTCGGTGGAGTTGCGGCACAGTATTCGGCGCTGGCGCAAAATGCGGCCGAGAAGCGCACCTCGTTCACCGACTTCCTCGAAGATTTGCTGGTCGCCGAGCGTGAATCACGCCGGGCGCGGGCGCGCGAGATGTTCGCGCGGGTGGCCGGCTTCCCCGCTATCAAGACGCTCGATCAGTACGACTTCAACTTCACTCCCGGCGCACCGCGTAAGCAGATCATGGAGTTGGCAAGCCTCGCCTTCGTTGAGCGTGCCGAAAACGTGGTGTTCCTCGGACCGTCGGGGTGGGCAAAACTCATCTCGCGATCGCGCTCTTGCTACCTCGCCACCCAGAAGGGTTACAAGCCTCGCTTCTTAAGCGCGGCCGACCTGGTGCTGATGCTGGAAGCCGCACAGCGCCAAGGCCGCTATCGCGAGGTCATGCATCGCGCGGTCAACGCCTACCGGCTCCTGATCCTCGACGAGATCGGCTATCTGCCGATGAGCCGTGAGCAAGCCAATCTGTTCTTCCAGGTGGTCGCGCGGCGCTACGAGCGCGGTTCGATGATCCTGAACCTCCAATCTCACCTTCGGCAGTTGGGATAGCGCCGTTGCCGGCGACAGCGTCCTTACCGCCGCGATGTTCGATCGCGTCCTTCACCACTCCGCCATCGTCAGCATCAATGGCGAAAGCTTCCGGCTCAAGGACAAGCGCAAGGCCGGCCTGCTCGCTGCTCCAACCACCAAAGCCGCTAAACATTAAACAGAGCGGCGAGGGGGAAATCCCCCTCGCACTCCCCCTGATCAGCGAGCCCAAGGTGGGTCAGTTTTACTTCGGCGACCCTCCGCCCAGGTGGGTCAGTTTTCATCCGGCGTTGACAAAGAGCGACCTCGTCGGCTTGCCGAGTCCGATTTGAATTCCAAGCGCCCAGTCGGGACGGCTTGAAGCCACCACCAGGCATCCTGCCCCTGCGACAATCGCGGTGTGGGCTGCATGGCTCTTTCGGGTACATGTCGGATACAGATGGTGATGCGTTCTGCCACACGACCAGGAGCAGATGCTGCAAATTTCGCAAAATTCCGCGAACGCCCTAGGTATGATTCAGGCATTTCAACCGCTTAGAAACGCCACTCGTTATGCAGCCTGCCTGTCCCCGAGATCGTCGAACTCCCGAGGCCGTCAATCCGAAAGGAGACGCTTTTTCTCCTGGAATTCATCCTTGTCGATCTCGCCCTTGGCGAAGCGCTCCTCCAGCAGCTCGAGCGCGCTGCCTGCCACTCAAAGATGGCAGAGACCCGATGCTACCACCTTGGAGCCATCGGACTACCGCTACCGCCACGACGATCACGATAACGAGCCAGATAAGCATTATGATTGGACCGAGGACCATTCCATTCCAGGACATCATTTCCCACGGTTGCATAGCGTTTGTTCCGGCAGATTCAGGGGTTAGCGGACTGTTCCACGGGGAGACCAGCAGCCCTCCATTCGGGGTAGCCGTCCTCTAGCCGGGCGGCCTTGAAGCCGCGCTTGCGAAGCTCCGCTACCGCCTCGTAAGAGAGGACGCAGTACGGCCCGCGACAGTAGGCGACGATCTGCTGATCGCGGGGCAGTTCGCGCAGCCGGCGTTTGAGCTCGCCGAGTGGCAGATTAATCGCGCCGGGCAAGTGGCCGGCGGCGAATTCTTCATTGGGACGGGTGTCGATCAGCGTGACGAGACCGTTCCGCATGCGCCGTAGCAATTCCTTTCGCGACACCGGTTCGAGGTTGTCGCGTTCCCGGAAATAACTGTTGAGCACCTTCTCAACCGCGCCGACATTGCGCTGCGTGACCCGGGACAAAGCACCGAGCAGCACCACTAACTCCGGGTCGGCCAGCCTATAGATCACGCGCTTGCCCTCGCGGTGTGCTTCCACGAGGCCGAAACGGCGCAGCTGCTGCAGATGTTGCGAGGCGTTGGCGATGGTCAGGCCGCTCAGACTGGCCAACTCCTCGACACTGCGCTCAGTCTGGGCGAGCAACTCGAGGAGTTCGAGGCGGTGCGCCGAACCGAGGGCGCGAGCGACGGCGGCCAGATGTTCGAACATAGCGCGTTTGGGGTTCTGACTTGACATGGTGAACGAAAGATCTTATTCCTTGATTCAAGAGATTAATTGATTGTTTGAGGCGAGTCAATAATGCCGATCAACGAAGCGACCATAAGGCTTGGGGCATTTATAGGCATATTCACCGCGATGGCGCTGTGGGAAGCGGCGGTGCCGCGCCGGCCAAGGTCGTATTCGAGGTTCAGGCGCTGGCCGAGCAACCTGGCCATCATCGCGTTGAATACCGCGTTCATGCGGATACTGCTTCCCGCCACTGCTGTGAGTCTGGCGCTGGCCGGGGAAAGGCGGGGCTGGGGCCTGCTCAACAATCTGCCGGGTCCGGCTTGGATGGCTGTAGTTGCGTCGGTGGTGCTGCTCGATGGCGCCATTTACCTCCAGCATGTGATGTTTCACGCGGTGCCCGCGCTTTGGCGGTTGCATCGGATGCATCACGCCGACCTCGACTTCGATGTGACCACGGGCGCGCGCTTCCATCCGATCGAGATTGTGCTCTCGATGCTGATCAAGTTCGCCGCGGTGGTGGCGCTGGGGGCACCTGCGCTCGGCGTGCTCGTCTTCGAGGTCCTGCTCAACGCAACCTCGATGTTCAATCATGGGAACGTTCGCATCCCGGTCCGGTTTGATCGCTATCTTCGCTGGCTCTTTGTCACGCCCGACATGCACCGGGTCCATCATTCGATCGTGGTCAACGAAACCAATAGCAACTTCGGCTTCAACCTCCCGTGGTGGGATCGGTTGCTCGGAACGTATCGTGACCAACCCGCCGCCGGCCATGAGGGGATGACCATCGGCATCGAGCAGTTCCGCGAGCCGCGCGAATTGTGGCTCGACCGGATGCTGCTCCAGCCCTTCCGGGGACCTGCGGGTGCGTATGCCATCACCTGGAGGCGGGCAGCATGAACAGGCGTAATCTCATTTCCCGTGCGGTTTTGGCGGCGGCGCTGGCCTCGGCGATTATATGGCTTGGGCTCCATCGCGAACTTCTGCAGCCCGCGACTATCGAGCGCGAACTGCAGCGCTTCGGAGGATGGGCTCCTATCCTGTTTATTCTCCTCTACGGTATGGCCACGGTGCTATTCGTGCCGGGTTCGCTGCTCACGGTGGCGGGCGGCGCCCTCTTCGGCCCTCTCTGGGGTACGCTTTGGAACCTTACCGGAGCGACCTTGGGGGCCACGCTGGCCTTTGTGACTGCCCGCTACGTCGCGTCGGATTGGGTTTCCCGGCGCGCCGGAGAACGCCTCGGTAGTCTGATGCGCGGCGTTGAAGAGGAAGGCTGGCGCTTCGTTGCCGTCGTCCGGCTGGTTCCGCTGTTCCCGTTCAACCTGATGAATTACGCCTTCGGGCTGACCCGCATCCGGCTCCGCGAGTATGTCCTCGCATCCTTTGTGTGCATGGCGCCGGGCGCAGTCGCCTATACCTATCTGGGCTACGCGGGGCGCGAGGCGGCGTCCGGACAGGCGGGGGCAATCCGCAAGGGTCTGTTCGCCCTGGCGTTGCTCGCAGCCGTCGCTTTCCTGCCGCGGCTGGTGCGCAAGGTGAAAAGGCAAGGCTTTAGCGACCCGGCGGCTCTTAAGCGGCGGCTGGAAAGCGACGAGAAAGTGGCTCTGATAGACGTGCGCACCCCTGAAGAATTCCAAGGACCGCTCGGCCATGTCGCGGGCGCGCGCAACATTCCGATCGCGGAACTATCCGCAACAATCCGAGAGTTGGCCGCGATCAAGCGGATGCCGATAACAACCATATGACGAACTGAGAAGCGCTCGGCGAGCGCTGCGGAAATGCTCTCGAAAGCGGGTTTCGAACAAGTATCGGTTCTGCGTGGCGGGATGGAGAGTTGGAACAAGGCGGGCTATCCCGTCGAGCGGTAAAACGCATGTGGAGTTGACCCGGTTGCCTACGAGAAACGCCTCGCCATGCGGTTCTGTTGGATCCGCCCAATCGCCTGCCTTGCGATTCTGCGTGCAGACTAGTGTGCTGTTCCAGAAGTTCGCAGACAAAATCTGGCGAGGGAATCGAGGATTTGGTCAGCGGTTTTGGTCCAGACGAAGGGTTGAGGGTTGTGGTTGTTGATTTGCAGATAGCGTTTGATCACG
>DAHVFB010000148.1 GCA_027317185.1 Deltaproteobacteria bacterium | reverse complement strand
TGACCGCCACCGTGTCCGCCCCCACCGTGTCCGCCCCCACCGTGTCCGCCCCCACCGTGTCCGCCCCCACCGTGTCCGCCGCCATCATGTCCGCCGCCGAATCCTCCGCCATGTCCTCCCCCTCCAAAATGTCCGCCACCGAATCCGTGTTCGCCGCCGCCGCCGAATCCGTGGCCATAGCTGGCCCGGCCGCGCGCGCCCGCGTCCCAGGCTTCATGCGCTGGCGCATAGCCGCCGAACAGCCCGGGCTCCTGGTAGCCACCGTAGCCTCGATAGTTATCATCAGAGTAGTAGTTGTTGGAGTAGCCCGAGCCATACCCGCCCCAGCCACCCGGATATCCACCTCCATAACCACCGGGATATCCTCCTCCATAGCCACCCGGATACCCTCCTCCATAACCACCGCCGCCAAAACAGCCGGTCAGCATAGTTACCAGGAGCAGCACCACACATACTTTCAGATTTCTACTAAAGGCAGATCCGGTATTCATTTTGATTCGGTCGCCGTTCGCGATATCCATTAAGCTTCGCCAATCCGTTTTAGTCACTTACGATTTCTGCCGCCAGCGGCCGGCGCGGATATCGACCTGATAAGCCAATCCGATACGCTCTAAGCAACGCGCTTGCGAGCTGCTCTGATCGTATACTTGGCGTGCGATTCCCGCCACAAGACTAAGGGTTGAGTCGTTACCTGGAGAACATCTAAACGCGCGCGAACGGTCAAGATCGCTCCAGTTGCCGTAGTTCAAACCTCACAATTGCCGGCGCTTGCCGTCAAACGAACTTTATCCAAAATAGCTTGACGGGCTGAACCATTTCAAAGGTCTTGAGACCTTGAACTGGTCAGTGAGGCACGCGCGGATTACTCGTTTTGAATTCGAGGGCGACTTCGTTCATGGTCCTGAAGGTTACGCCGCTGCGCTTGCGTATGTGGTCGATCAATCGTTCGAGCATGAGCAGCCGATGGCCTCGGCCGATGCACTGCGGATGCATTGTGAGGATGTAGACACCTTCACCCTGGCGGTCATATAGGTAGTCGAAATCGCCGACCCAGATTTCATACATCTGCGAGGGAGCGGCGAATCCCGGAAGAGTGCCGTTGCGCGTCATCACGAACTCGAATGCCGGGAAATCATCGAGTCCCCACGTGATTGGCAGCTCGAGCAGATCGGTTTCGCGGCCCCATACGAAAGGTCCATCGGCGGGCGCCTGATCGCCGACGCGGCAATAGTAGGGCGAGAAGTCGTTGCCCATCAGGCTGCTGTCGTACAGAAAATTGCGATCGACGAGGCAGTTGAGCGTTGCCGGGGTCAGGTCCGCCGCAGGCGATCGATAGCCGACCGGTTCCTGACCGGTAACGCGTTTGAGCGCCGCGGCGGCGCGATCGAAATCGAGTATTTCGTCCGCGGGCGTTTTCGCCCGTTCATGGAAATATCCGTGATGGCCTATCTCATGGCCGTCTTCGGCGATTTTTGCGACGGTCGCCGGAAAGGCGTCGGCGGTGTGGCCGGGTACGAACCAGGTCGAGCGGATATCCCAATCATGCAACAGGCGCAGCAACCGTTCGGCTCCGACGCGACCGAACTCACCGCGCGAAATCGCGCTCATCGACTTCGATCGGAAAGTCCCGAGCCATAGCGACATCGCGTCGAAATCGAAAGTCAGACAGACCGAGATTTTCTTTTCCATAATCGAAACCATGCTTCAGATTCTTGATCGACGATCGCCGCGTGGCGCGTTCCGGATCGCGAGTTCAAAAGCCTGCTGGGCGTGGACAGCCACCGACCATCGCCAGCAGGCGCTTGGCCACATCGAGGGTCGTGCGATCTTCCAGGTAAGGTCCGACAATCTGGATGCCTACCGGCAATCCATTACTCACACGTCCGATCGGGATTACTGTCGCCGGCAGATAGCATGCGCCCGCCGGAGCCATCCAGGTCAGCAAATCGAAATAGGGCCGATGCTCATCGCCAACCTGCGCCGTTCGGCCGGCAATCGGCACCGCGTGATCGTGCGCAATCGCCGGACAGGGCATCACCGGCATCAGCATGACGTCCCATTGGGTAAAGAACTCTTCCCAGCATTTGCGCATCTGCAAGCGCCGTTCATTATAACTCAGCCATTCGCGATGCCGCATCGCCATCAGTTGCCGGGTAATGGCGGCGGGCGCGTCGCCGGGGGTGTTTGCATATTCCTCGAGTCGGTCGCGGGTTACTCCGCCCGCAAGCGCGGCCTGCAGCAGAGCCGCGAACGTATCCCTGACCTTTTCCAGCGAAAATTCCGGTCGCGCGTTACGGTCGACTCTGGCGCCGCCGGCCTCGAGCGTTGCGGCCGCTTTTTCCATCAGCGCGCGCACTTCCGGTTCCAGACGACAGGCAGGATCGTCCAGCCACGCGGCCACGCGATACTCTCCGAGTACGGCGCGGCGCACCGGTGGCAATTCCAGCCGCCACGCCGGATGTTCCCAGCGATTGGGGCCAGCCAGAATACTCAGTGCAAGTTCGAGGTCCTCCACGCTGCGCGCCATCGGCCCCGCTACCGCCAGATCGGAAAGAGTTAATGTACCTGGAGGTCCGGGGATCTGTCCGTGCGCCGGCACGATGCCGTAGCTGGGTTTGTGGCCGGCCACGCCGGACATATGAGAGGGCAGACGAATCGAGCCACCGATGTCGCTGCCGAGTTCCAGCGGCGTAAACCCGCACGCCAGGGCCGCCGCCGATCCGCCGGACGAACCGCCCGGAGTGCGCGACCGATCGTAAGGATTATTAGTGGTACCGAAAACCTCGTTGTAGCTTTGCAGATCGCCCGCATAGATTGGGAGATTGGTCTTCCCGAAAATAATCGCTCCCGCTTCGCGCAGGCGTGCGACCGGCCACGCGTCTTCCTGCGGGATGAATTCGGCTAGCTCCGGAGCCCCCGAAGTCGTTCGCATGCCGGCGGTCTGAAAGGAATCCTTGACCGTCATCGGCACACCGTGAAGCGGCCCGCTGATTTCACCGCGCGCCCGGGCGGCATCGGCGGCGTCGGCATCCTTGCGGGCGCGCTCGGCGTCGACCGTCACGACGCTATTGATCGGTTTATCGAGCCTTGCGATGCGCGCGAGGAAGTAGTCCAAAACCTCGCGGCTGGAGGCCTCGCCTTGGCGAATTTTTTCCGCGATCGCGATCGCGCTGGAATAGGCATATTCGGGCATTGTGTCTCTCCCTCTTGAAGTGTGGCACCCTTGGTGTGGCCCGACTTTACTCGCGCTCATGAGTGAAGTCTGGAGTTGATGTTTTGCTCATCGAGGGGCGGTTGTGCAAGGGTTCGCGCGATGGTTCGATCAGCTTGCCGCGATGCTCGCCCGGGAGCTTGCGCCCAGCTCACGAAAATTCCGCACCGCCCTGCGCATGACCACGATCGCCACGGTCGGCGCTGCCCTGGTCGCGATCTGTCACGTCAACAACCAGCTCGGCACTTACATCGTGTGGCTGCTGGTGGGCGCGGGACCGATGATGGCTCCTCGCAAGGCGATCACTTTTCTGATCGCGGAGGCGATCGCGCTTTCGGTTTCAATCGTAGTAGCGGGGATTTTGGTGGAAACGCCGTGGCTGATTCTGCCGTTTCTTTTCGCGTCGATGTCGCTCATCACCTATGTGGGGGCGACGCGCAATTTCGGTTCCGCACTTCTCCTGATTCAGGTGGTCTGCCTCGATACTTTCTACACCGTCGTGTTTGCGCCTGACCAAATCGGCTGGGGCGCGGCGGGCGCGTTCGGCGGGAGCGTAATCGCCTTCGGCTTGATCGTACTATTCGACAACTGGCTGTGGCCCGACCGCGGCGAAGAGCTCCTGCTGGAATCGCTGGGCGCCAGCGTCGCTCGCGATCGCTCGCGGCTGCTCGAGGCGGCGAATTTTTATCTTGATCCCCAAAGCGCACCGCGGCCGCCGCTGCCACCGCCGACTTCGGATCTTCCCACCCACGTTGCGCTTTTGCATCGCGCCGGCGCCGAGGGGGTGTCCGCGCATCGCCGGGCGATCCTCCTGGCGGCGATCACGCGCGTGGCGCGCATCGGTCTCGAAGCGGATCGCCTGATCTTCGCGGCACGCCAGAACGTTCCAGGAGAGATTCGCGTCATGGTGCGGCCCGAAATTAAAGCGACGGTGGCGGCGATCGCGGAAGTTCTGGACGAAATCGCCCACGAACTGCCCGCGCATATCGCCGTCGGCGCCGACCAGCCGCCTCCGGCCTCGCGGACCCGCGTGCGATCGATGCTGGAAAATCTCGGCGCCCGCATCCTTCAGGTCAGACCATCATATATTGGCAAGGCGAGTGCCGCGGAGCTCGAGAATTTCGCGGACTTCACCGATTCACTGGCCGCCCTGACCGGACATCTCGAGCGCCTGCTCGACGAGCCTCCGCAGCCGCCCGCCGCGGCGCCGGCGAATGGTGCGGCGCCGCGGACGACCGACGCTCCGGATCCCGCGCTGGTCCGCTTTTCCCTGAAGGTCGGGGCCTGCGTAGTGGTCGGTTACGCGCTGGGCCTGCTCACGCAGCGAGCCGATCTATCTACCATTCTGACGACCGTGCTGATAACCGCGCTGCCGACCTACGGCGCCGCCCTGCGCAAGATGGTTCTGCGGATCGTCGGAGCGATCATCGGCGGAGCGGTTTCTCTTTTGGCCATCATCATCGTCACGCCCAACGTCGAATCTCTTTCGGCTTATCTGCTCGCTGTCTTCATCGTCTTCTATGTCTCCGCGTACACATCTCTCGCCAGCGGACGCGTTGCGTATGCGGGGAAGCAGATCGGGACGACGTTCGCGCTGGTTTTCGCGGGCTTGAGCCCCGCACTCGACGTCTATGAGCCGCTATGGCGTACCTGGGGAATTTTGCTTGGCACGCTGGTCGTAGCCATCGTCACTTTCGTGTTGTGGCCGGAATACGCCGGTGATTCCCTGTTGCCGAGGCTGCGTAAAGTTATTCGCGACACGATTTCGATTGTCCCTGGCGGTTCCGCTGCGAATACTGAGAATGATATCCAGCAGGCTAACTCGGGAACCATGCGCGCGCTCGCCGAAATCCTGGAGGTCGCGGATGATGCGCAAGTGGAGGGTCGCAGCAGCACGGTCAATCACCGCGCGATCGTCGAAGCGGCGGGAACGCTCCGGCGCATCGCGAACCGGCTGGCGTCAATAGCGACCGCGCTCATCGTCACTCCCGTGCCGCAACTTGACCCGGTGACCGAATCTGCGCGCGCGGCGGTGCTCGACGCGATTCGCCGGCACCTTCAATCCTGGCTCGACTTCTTCGGCAGCGCTGGCAGCCTGAGCGCCCCGGCCGCTCAGGCAATTGCGCAAGCACACTTATCCGATGAATTGGCAATGCCTATCGGGCAGTTCAGCTCGCGACTGGAGGAGCGAGAGTTCGCCCGGACCGAATCGTGGACGCTCGAGCAGCGGCGTGCCGTCCTTGCGGAATTGCACTCGATGCGGCGTGTCGAATACTTAATCTCCGAGTTGAATCGATGGCTCGCACGAATTCCAGGCCCAGCGTCGAACCTCGCGCGCTAAACGGCGATGCGAACGGCGAACGACCTCTTCGTGTGCGCTGATCTGGAGTACTCAGGCGGTAGTAATCGCGTAAAGCATTCCGCGCCGGTACGCTATACCGACGCACTCGGGAAGCTCTCCATAAGTGTTTCGGTTCGGGTATAAATAGTTAGTTGGGTCAGCGGGTGTGGAGGAGAGGAGATGGGTAATCAGCGGACGTTTGCATCGCTGGCGTGGAGCGGGAAGGGCAACGTCACGCGGCGCGAGTGGTTTCTGGCTAGATGGGTGCCGTGATTCCGTGGGCGCGGCTGATCGCGCTGATCAACCCGCACTACCCCAAGGCGGGACAGGGCCTTTTGCGTGACTTTGCCTCAAACCCGCGACAGGTTTTTGTGAGTGTTTTTTTACCGCTTTCATCGATTCTTGAAAGCCTTGGTCTGATCGGCCAAAAGTGGTAAATTCGAAAAAGGTCCAGCTTCCCTGACGTTTTGATCGGGGCATTCGCTCACTGACGCAAGTGGCGGGAAACTTGCGTGTCTGGGTTCTTGCGCCAGGGAATGCGCCAGAGGTTGCGGGACCTGGATCCCGTAATTCCTCAGACCCAACGAAGGAGGAATTCAGAAATGAAGGACATGAAAGACACGACGAACGCTATGGCGTCGGCGGCGGCCGATACATTCGAAAAGGCCACGGACATCGGTCGTGACGCGATCGACAGAGGCGTTGAAGGAGCGCGCGATTACGCTGCAAAAGGCATGGACTATGCGGACGAGATTTCCGGCAGTCTTACCGAATTCGCCCAGAGCCAGCCATGGATCGCGCTCGCCGGAGCATTTGTAATTGGCTACTTTGCGGCGCACGCACTGAGAAAGTTTTCGTGGTAGTCAAATGAGCTCAGTTAACAGATCGCAATACGTGTCACCCGATCTCGACCAGGTAAGAAGGTATACACGGCGGAGACCGCTTCGCGCGATGACATTATCGGCGGGAGCAGGCTTCGTGTTCGGTGGCGGCTTGCGCAGCCGTCTCGGCCTCGCGCTGGGAATGGTGATTGGACGCACGTTGGCCGGCACAGTAGTTGTCAACGCGATCGAGGGCTTCTCCGACCAAAATGGAAGACGACATCGACACCATAAGAATAAAAAACGAGCTGAATGAAGCGCGGCAGAGCCTCCATCAGACCGTCGCCAAGGTCAATCAGAAAGTTGCATCCCAGTTTCAGCCTTTGCATCTGGTGGAGCAACACCTGCCGTTAGCCGCATTTATCGCTGGCGCGTTGGGTTTCGCAATAGGCAATCGCGGCGTGCGGTCCAGCCGAAGAGGTCTGGCGGGAATAGCTACTCTAGTTCTCGGCGGAGTGCTTGGAGCAACGCTGAATGAGGCATTCAAAAATGGCCGAGATCGCTACAAAACAACCAAGTAGTGCGGGACTGCCAAACGGATCTTCCCGGGGCGACGCGGAATGGGCAACGTTGCTGGGCCGTATGCTCGAGGACGTATCGCGCCTCATCGAACTGGAATTGAAGCTCCTTGAAGCCCGACTTGGTCGTTCGATGATTGCGATGACCGATCGCGCAATTGCTGGTCTGATACTTCTCTATGCCGGGGTGATTGGCGGGTCTTGTCTACTGGCTGCCCTTATCCTCTTGCTCCATGAACGGATGGCGTGGTGGCAATGTTCCGCGATCGCCGGGATTATCACGCTGGTGGGCGGGCTCGCAGTATATGCCTTCATCAAGGGGTCGCCGGCGCATGAGTCCTAGATCGTTCCGCGGGCTCTGTTGACAGCTCGTATCGATGGCTTTAGATTTTCCAGGCGCGTCCTGGATTAAAGCGCATGTGGCCGTTGCCAAACACCGAACAGGATAATATCGCTGCCTTACTGGCGGCTATTGAGTCGAACACTTTGAAACTATGCGGCAGGCGAAGGATGGACGGCAGTTGAATATCTCGCTCACCGTCTCGCCGGTCATAGATGGTAGCCTTGCTTTGCTCTTCCAACAAACCGGCCGCAGCCGTGCGTCTCGAACAGTTGTGGAACGATCTGGCGATGGCGTATCGATTTTCGTTGTGTTGTGCGTATCCCTGAGCTGTCTGAACAATCAGGTCGACACCGTTTTCCAAATCTGTGCCGAGCACTCCTTCACGATCCCGGCATGATAGCGCCAGCATGTGCCCGAGATGTAAGGGTTGACGAGGCAGTCGTGATCTCAGAAGGAATCAATCGTGGCCATGTATTGGCTGCGCTATCTATGATCGACCGCGAGGGGGTCCCTCCATCGCGCAAAAACCGTAGCGTTGTGCTGCGCTACGAGGGCAAAGGCTATCCGCCGAAATTGGTCCTTTCGGTAGCCTCCGAGATCGCTACGGGTCGGACCCTTCCTAGCAGCAACCGTGTTCAGGAACCGCGCCCAAGAGGGGAGAAAGGTTAGAGGTTGGGGAGGTAAGCGCAGGTGTTTGCCAGTGAGTTTTGTTATGCAGCATGGCATTGAGAATCACGAGGAGTTT
>DAHVFB010000147.1 GCA_027317185.1 Deltaproteobacteria bacterium | reverse complement strand
AAGGCCTAAGATATCATGCTCGAACGGATTGATTGGCGGGGTGGCGAAAGGCGGCAAATTAAAACAAAAGGCTACGAAATCTTGATGTCCTTAATTCCGGCCTGCCTCAGGATGCCGTTGGCGGTATGTCGGGAAACGATCTTCGAGTCGACAGGAAACTTTCGGCCGTTGATGGGACTGCGCCATATTTCGTGATCGCCTTTCCCCCGCCGATCAAATTCGCACTTTTTGCTTTTCAAGATCTCGAGGACCTGACGGCGGTAATCTGCCATCAGGCCGCAGCCGGTAGGCTAAGCCGCTCCTCTCCGCGATATTGAACAACTATTTGTAGAGCGCTTTTGCGATCTCTTTGAATTTCATTTAGTTCCAGCAGTTCCGGAATTAATACGGCAAGTTTGCCATTCAGTTCGCCCGGTGATGCGGCTTCGGCGATTAGCCCCGGTACATCGTCGCTTTCGGCTACCCATACTCCCGCCTCACCGTCCCATATTGCTCGGACTAAATATGTGCGATTTTCCATCGGTTCTTCTCGATTTGCGATGAACCCGGTTGCAACTCAGGAAGGTCAGATTAGCGCCCTAGATGGCTGGAGACAACTTTTTTCGCTTAGCGTCAGCGGGCTGCAACTGACCATCGAAACGGCGCGGGGAAAAACCTCCGGGCCGGTTCCAAAGGGGGAAGCCATTGGAAGTCGGCCCGGTGGTTCGGTTGATCCCAGGGAGGTGGGATCTGACTAACGATTCACAAAGGACGCGGTAATGAACGATGCTCAGTCGCGGGATGGCTCGGCGCTTCGCCGATTCCATAGCGGGACATCATCCGGTAAAGCGTGGATCGCGAGATGCCCAATTTATCCGCCGCGCGTTTGCGGTTACCGGCCGTCTGATGCAACGACAGCACCACGCGCCGCTTAATCGTTTCATCGAGCGATGCCGGTCCACTATCGGCGGCTGAGGAATCGGACTCCTGCGGGCCAGCGTGATTCGGATTATCGATCGCGCCGTGGACTGGTTCAGACGCGACCCGATGCAGGTTCTGCCGATCGGTCACCTGCTGCGGCAGCGCGGCGGCCTCGATCCCATCGCCGTCGCTCATCGCCACCGCGCTTTCAATCGCATGCGCCAGCTCGCGCACGTTTCCCGGCCATGGATAGGCGAGCACCTCGCTCAAGGCCTGATACGAAATGTATTTGATCGATCTATTCGCGAGCCGACTGTAATGCTCGATGAAGTAGCCGGTCAGGGCGGCGACGTCATCGAGCCGCTCGCGCAACGGCGGCAGCGTGATCAGCGTGGCTTGCAGCCGATAATACAAGTCCTCGCGGAATTGCCCCGCCTGAACCATCGAAAACAAATTCCGATTGGTCGCTACCACCAGACGAAAGTCAGCCAGAATCGGACGGGTTGAACCGACCGGATAGATGTCCCGGGTTTCCACCGCGCGCAGGAGCTTGGGCTGCAACTTCAGCGGCAGCTCGCCGATTTCATCGAGAAACAGCGTGCCGCCGTGAGCCGCACGAAAAAAACCAATCGACTCGTCGCGAGCGTCGGTGAAGGCGCCGCGTAAATGCCCGAATAGTTGCGACTCCGCGATCGAATCAACCAGCGTCGAACAATTGAAGCTTACGAACGGCCCCGAACCGCAGGGTCCCATCGTATGCACCGCGCGCGCGACCAACTCCTTGCCGGTGCCGGATTCGCCTTGAATTAGAACCGGCGACTGGCAATTTGTAATCCGTCCAATAGTGCTGAATACACGGCGCATCTGAGCCGACCGCAGCAGCGTGCCGCTCTGGATTTGGGTGCCTTGCAGCAAATCCTTGACTGCGATCGTGCGGCCCTCACGGCTCGCCCCCACAATGAATGGTCTGATAACCGCCATAAGTTCGGATTGACACGCTTCCACAGTTGAAGTTGCCGATCGTGATCGATCTCTACCGGGACTTCGTTTTTCTGTGGAAAAGAACTGAGCAACTATGTTGCCACTCACAGACAGGGAGAATGGGTAAATAAGCGCCCCTCGGCGTCATCATTAAACAGAAGGCGCGTCATTTCCTTGACGCTGCGGCATGGTTTCGTCGCCGGAAAACCAATCGCGAGACAGATCTGCTAGTTCAGCATCGATCGCAATCGCGCCACCATCGCGACGCAAAACGGCTCGTCGGGTTCGATTTCGAGGGCATGATCGAACTCCGCAATCGCATCCATCAGCATCCCCTTGGCGGCGTAGATCCGGCCGAGGTTCATATAGGGAAAATGGCGCGGTTCATAACGCGGCGCACTCTTGGCTTTTCGCAGCCATCCGATCGCTTCGTCAGGATTGCCCTGGTCGACCAGATAGGCGCCGATATCGTTGTAGGGATTACCAAACGATGGATCGATTTCTATCGCCTGCTTGCATTCCGCGATTGCCTCATCCAGCCGCCCCAAGGCGTGGTACGACCAACCTCGGAAGGTGAAGGCTTCGGCGGTCGGATGAACCTCGATCGAGCGCGTGTAGAGACCGATTGCGAGGGCGAAATCGCCTTTATTGTGCTGGCGGACGCCCTCCTGCCACAGCATCAAGGCCCGCTGCTTCAAAACATTTTCGTCATCCATTGGTGTGAATCATGGCACCATCTTAAGGAATGCTCGATGGCCGAGCCGATGCCGAAATCAGCCTTTCGCGATCACCAGCGGTCGTCAGATCGCACGGGTAGCGGTTGTAGTAGATGAAATCCGCTACGGCTTTGAACTCAGATCCGCCTTTCCGGACGCGACATCAACCGGAAACGAGATGTGCTCCTGCACGATCATCCACTTCCCGCTGATCTTCCTGTAGCCGTCGCTGACTCGAAAGGTCAAGTCAATCGGCTTGCCATTCTTATCCATGCCGCTGAAGCGCTGGATATTGTGCCCGAAGCCCAACGTGCCGTCGGTAGTGATACTCAAGTCGGACATTTCCACCTTGAGCGGTCCTTGGAACATCGCGACGAAACCTTCATTATCGGCGCGCCAGGCCTTTATACCAACGTATTGCCGAGGCGGAATCGCGTCGAAGACGAACAGGGTCTCATTTTGAACGTATCCGGCGAGCCCATGGTCCAGATCCTTCGCCGCATAAGCCTTTATCATAGCGGCTTCCATCGCCCGGATTTCCGCTTTGTCGCTCTGTTTCGCGCTCAACTGTAGCGCAAAAGAAAACAAGGCAATCGCGCCTGCGACCGCACCCAACATCACCAGTTTCTTCATCGAAGTTTTCCCCTTCGACCTTGCAGGCCGACATGATTCCCTGTTGAGTTGCACATTCCATCAATCCAGCCGGAATTTTCCTTTCGACTCTCCGATTCCAACCCGGGCTGAATGGCTCAACGGCGCCGCATTTCCGCTCCCCAACCTTACGCGAGCCGATGAGCCATTGATCGGGAAGATTCTGGAGTTGGCTGGTTTACGGATTCAGCGTATGCGCGATCTGGATCATGGCCGGCCCCACGATCACCATCATCATTGCCGGCAGAATCAAAAGGATTAGAGGAAACAAAATTTTAATCGTGGTCTTCTGGGCCGCTTCCTCAGCGCGCATCCGGCGCCGCGTCCGCATGGTGTCGGAAATTGAGCGCAAAGCCGGCGCCATCTGCGACCCCAACTGTTCACTTTGAATCAGGGTAGCCGCCAGCGGCTTGATATCATCCACTGCCGTACGTTCGGCGAGACTGCGCAGCGCCACCCCCAGTGAGGACCCTGCGGTGATCTCACCCGAGACCATCGCGAGTTCCTGACCGATCGCCTGATTCTGCCTCTCGGTCTCATTCCCGACCACCTTGATAGCTTCATAAATACCCAGGCCGGCTTCGACGCAGACCACCAGCAGGTCGAGCACGTCACTCATCTGACGCGCAATCTCGCGCTGACGCTCGCGCGCTCTGCGCGACAAGTAGACACTGGGCAGGATGCTGCCGAGGACCGCGGCGCAGATTCCATAAAAGAACGAACTTGCGAGCGGCAGACCCATGATCACGGTGAACAGCACTGCCGCCGCCGCCACTAAGACCGTACTGACTAATTTGATCGCGTAAAACGTTTTTAGCTTGTTAGACCTGAATCCCGCCTGCACCAGGAGCGCGGAAATTTTTTCAGTTTTGGCATCGCCCGGCTTTGGTTCGGGCACCCGGCGCAGAATCCAGCCCAGCATCGAACGGGCGAACCCATCCGCGCCGAGTTCATCGTCGCGAAAGCCACCATGCTCCAGCCGCAGGCGGACACTGAGGTCGGCAAACCGCTCATCGAGTACTCGATGGCTGCCGTACAGGAGGCCGTAGATACCGACCGCGGCAACGCCTGAAAGACAGAAAACGATCACGCTAATCAATAATGAATTCAGTGCCATTGCGAATCTCAGTAGTTGAGGCGCAACATGCGCCGGATTATTAAAAAAGCACCCACGTCCAACGCCGCCGCCACTTTCAGAATTTTGATACCCGAGGGATCGTGAAACAGCGTATGGGTATACGAGGGCTGCAAAACGCTGAACGCGAACAACAGCACGATCGGCAGCAGACCCACGATCGTGCCGCTTAGACGCGATTGGGCGGTAAGCGTTCGAACCTGGTCGTGCAACCGCTGACGGGTACGCACAATTTCGCTCAGCCGTTGAATAATTTGTGCGAGCGAACTGCCCACCTCGGATTGGACTTTTACGGCGACCACCAGCAGCCGAAGATCGTCTTCAGGCACCCGGACGAGCAGATCTTCGAGCGCACGCGGCAGCGGCAAGCCGATTCGCGTCTGTTCCAGCACGGTTTTGAACTCGCCTCCGAGCGGATCGCCGAACTCCTGCACGACGACCTGCATGCCGCGCATCAGAGTGTGCCCCGCTTCAAGCGAAGACTTCAGCAAATCCAGCGCATAAGGTAACTGCTGCAGGAAAGCTTTCATCCGTTTTTTGCGGCGGATTCGGATATAAACGAGCGGCGCGATGGCCGGCGCAATCCCGGCCGCCAGCGACATCAGCAAGTCTCCAGTGATCATCTGGCCGGCGGCAGAGCCCGCCCCGAACAGCAGCATCATCACCAGCAAAACATCGGAAACGCGCGCATAGATGCCCGCCTGCCACAAGCTATCCTCAAGCTGGCGCAGCGGGTTGGTCTGGTACAACCATGTGAAAATCTCCCGCCGCTTGGATCGGCCATCCGCGATGATCGATCTCTGTGGCGCCGCATCCGCGCCATGCGTGAGCCGCTGCAAATTCTGATAAGCGCGTTCCGGAACCGCGTCTCGCCGCCTGAGCAGCATCAACGAGAGGCCGAAAATCACGGTAAAAACCAGCAGGCAAACCGCGATATCCATGGGACTTTACCTTTGCACCGAGCGCAATGGCCGGGCGTCGAATTTGAAACCTGCCAGTTCGATGAGTTCGGTATATGCCGATCGGATGCCGGTCGAATGGAACTGGCCCAGCACCTTGCCGTTGGGACCCACTCCGGTCCGCTGAAATTCATACAGATCCTGGAGCATGATGGTCTCGCCTTCCATCCCGGTGATCTCCGAGATCTTCATCACCTTGCGCGAACCATCCGACATCCGCGAAACGTGTACAAAGATATGAACCGCCGAGGCGATCTGCTGACGCATCGCACGCTGCGGGATGGAAAAGCCCGATAACAGCATCATCATTTCGAGCCGCCCAACCGCCTCACGCGCGCTATTGGCGTGAATCGTGCCCAGCGATCCATCATGGCCGGTCGACATCGCCTGGAGCATGTCGAACACTTCCGCGCCGCGCACCTCGCCGATGATGATGCGATCGGGGCGCATCCGCAGACAGTTCTTAACCAAGTCGCGCTGCGTCACTTCGCCTTTGCCTTCAAGATTTGAAGGCCGGCTTTCCAGCCGCACCACGTGAGGCTGCTGCAGCGAAATTTCAGCAGAGTCCTCGATCGTCACGATCCGCTCGTCTTCGGGCACGAAGCCAGACAGACAATTGAGCAAAGTAGTCTTACCGGAACCGGTCCCGCCGCAGACGATTATGTTCAGGCGGGCGCGGACCAAAGCCCGCAGCAGCGCTACCATCTCTTCGGTCAAGCTGTCGTGGGCGACCAGACCATCAATATCGAAACGGCGGCGGCCAAAACGGCGGATCGAGAGCGATGGGCCGTCGAGCGCGAGCGGCGGGATGATCGAATTTACGCGCGATCCATCGGGCAGCCGGGCATCCACCATCGGCGAGGCTTCATCCACGCGCCGGCCCACGCGGGACACGATCCGATCGATGATCAGCATCAGATGGTGATTATCGTGGAACGCGATGTCGGTGGAATGGAGCTTGCCGCGCTTTTCGACGTAAACCTGATTTGGCCCGTTGACCAGAATATCGGTAATCTCGTCGTCATGGAGCAGCGGTTCGAGCGGTCCCAGTCCCAGCAGCTCGTTTTTGATCTCGTGGACCAAACGATAACGATCCGCATCGGTCAACAGACGCCCCTCGTCGTCGAGCGTCTCGTTGATCGCGCTGACCACCTTGCTTTCGACCATCGCGGGTTCGAGACTTTCCAGCTTCGCGACGTCGAGTGACTCGAACAGCTTATTGTGGACCTTGATCTTCAACTCGTGCGAGGTGTCGGCCAGTTCCTCGCGCGGACGCCATGGAGATCCGCCAACAAACGACGCCGCACGATCGCTACTTCCCGTATTTTGCGAAATCCGATCCGCCAGTCTCATTGCTAACCTCTTATTCCATCTAGCGTCTCATTCCCGAAATTCACGCGAGCTAACCGCGGGCTGATACCGCCGAAAATAACCGTGCGAAAATGCCGCTTGTTTGCTGGGGCTCGATTTCCGGTCCGGCCAGCCGATGCGCGAGGTCATCGACCGCGCGCGCGAGCGTTCCGTGTGCAGCGAATTTCCAGAGATCGTCGCCGCTCAGTTGCACGCGCTCGAGGGACTTGTCGTCCCGTGGAATGCGGGCATAAACCGGCCGTGCCAATGTATGCGCGATCTGCTTTTCGGTGATTGGATGACGCAGATCGTGACGGTTGAGGATGAATCTCAGTTCCGCGTTCTTGATCCCCAACTTGCCGAACAGGTCGATAAAGCGCCACGCGCAGCGGGTCGCTCCGATCGACTGATCGACCACATATAGCACGTCCGATGAACGCTCCCACGCGGCGACTGAGTTCTCGTCGACGTGAGTGCCGCAATCCACGAACACGAAGTCGAACAGGTTGCGCATCAGATCCAGCACCGAGCCGATCACCACGTCCGATACAATTTCGGCATCCTCGATCCGCTTGGGCGCAGCGAGCAGGTAAACCCCCGAATCGTGCTTGGTGAGCGCCGATTCGAGCTGGATTGAATCGAGCTTCTTTTCCAATCGAGCCAGCGGCAGAATCGTACGATCGGCATCAAGGCCGAGAAACACGGACATTCCACCTGATTGCAGCGCCAGATCGACCAGCGCCACCCGCTTGTTCATGCGCTTGTGCATCGCCAGCGCGAGATTAGCGGCCAGGCTGGTTACGCCCACACCGCCGATCAGACTGGTCAGCGAGATCACGATTCCGCCCTGATGGCGTTCCGCACGACGCCGGGTTTCGCTGATCTTAAGGAACGCGCGCACCACGTCGTCCTGCACCAGCGGCATAAACAACAACTCATCAGCGCCGGCCCTCAATACCCGGCGCATAAGTCCCGGCGAGCGCTCGCCGAGAATAGCGAATACCATCGGACGCGGAGCACTTTCGGCCTGCGTTTGAAGATATGCCAGCGAAGCTTCCTCGTTACCGTTGAACACCACCATCACGACATCAGATGGCGCCGACGACGGTCGGTCTCCATTGGATCCAGTCGGCGATTCCGGCACGCCCTCGAAAATCTGCAACGGAGGGTCATCGATGCCACCGATAATTGTCCTGACCGCGGCGCGGCTCTCCTCACTCTCGCTTACAAGCCTGATAGTGAGCGCAGCGTGCCTTCCTTCGCTCTGGTTTCCGAATACTGCCACTGCTTATTCCTCTCCCATGCGTTTAAGCCCTAGAAACGGGGTCTGGAGGCGTCAGACGGATAGACGCGCTGGGTGCGGATTTCCTGGGCCGTGAGCGGG
>DAHVFB010000146.1 GCA_027317185.1 Deltaproteobacteria bacterium | reverse complement strand
GCCGGAGCCTGGAAATCATCAACCGTTGGAGCTTCGAGGAGGACGTGCAAGGCCTCCGCGCGGCACTGGGTTTGTAGATGTGTGGTTTGGTAGCGATAGTCGGCTATGCGGTGGGCGCGCCGCCCGTCGATCGGGACGAACTGCTTGCGATTCGCGACGCTATGAGCACGCGCGGTCCCGATGGCGCGGGCCTCTGGATGTCGGCAGGGGCGGGCCGGGCTTGCGAATTATCCATGTAATTCCGAGCCTCGCGGTGAGTGATGGGGGACCTGCAAGGGCCGCTGTTGAGATGTGCCGCGAGATGATGCGCCGTGGCGAGCATGCCGAGATCTATACCACCAATGTCGACGGCAATGGTTGTCTTGACGTTCCGCTGGGGACGCAGGTCAATGTTAACGGAGTGCCGGTAACCTACTTCCCGATAGCCGCCAGCAAGTACTACAAAATTTCGGCATACTGATGCGGATATTACACATAGCTTCGGGCCTCGACTCGCGCGATGGCGGCGCCGCAACAGCTTGCACCGCACTCTGTCGCGAACTGGCGCGCCAAGGCCACGATGTCACAATCTATACCACTTTTCTGCGCGGCCGGCGCGACAACTGGCGCCACTACGCTGGCGATCTGCGCCGGCTGACCGTGCGTGCGTTTCCCGTCCTGCCGAACACATATGACATTTCGTTAGCACTCTACAGGGCACTCGCAGAGTCAGTCAGAACGACTGACGTTGTGCATATTCATGGTATTTATCGTTTCAACTTCATCGCTGGCGTGCGATGGAGCCGCCATTATCAGGTGCCATACGTGGTCAAACCGCACGGCAGCCTGGACCCGTTCTTGTATCGGGTTCGCCGATGGCGGAAATGGCCCCTTGAGAAGCTGGTTGTAGCGAGCGCGTTGGCGCATGCCGGGGCAGTTCAGTTTACCGCGGAAGAAGAAATGCTATTAGCCGCATCGACGGGGCTGTTCCGAGCTGACAATCAAAAACCGGTATTCAATGCAGTGGTTGTACCCGAGGGTGTGGATCTCAACGACTCTTCACCCCAGCCGGTAGGTCCGGATTTTGCTCAACTGTTTCCGCAAGCCGCCGGGAAGCGTGTGATTCTTTTTCTTGGTCGAATCAATTTCAAAAAGGGGTTGGACATCCTCGCCAAGGCTTATGGTATCGTGCGAAGAGTGTTGCCCGACACTCATTTGGTCATCGCAGGCCCGGACAATGAAGGCTACGAAGCAACTCTGAGGCGCTGCTTGGCGATCGAGGGCGTTGCGCCGCATGTTACTTTCACGGGTATGCTGACGGGTGCGGCGAAGATTGCTGCGTTCAAAGCAGCATCCGTGTTCGTCTTGCCTTCTTATACTGAAAATTTCGGTCTGGTTCTTTGTGAGGCTATGCAGCACTCCCTGCCGGTGGTGGTTTCAAACAAGGTCAATATCTGGCGCGAGATTGCCGCTGCGGACGCGGGGATAGTCGTTGAATGCGCGCCCAGCCAGGTCGCGGCAGCGATTCTTAAATTGCTCGAAAAGCCTGAGTTGGCGCAGGCGATGGGCGAACGAGGCGCCAGCCTCGTTCGTGAACAGTATAGAATCGAGTCAGTGGCTCAAGACATGCTGGAGGTCTACCAACGGTTGATAGCTGATTATTCCTGCAACAATCTTCAGGCGAAGGGAATGATGATGCAAGATCGAGGAATATAGCAAGCAATGTCCACGATGACCGCGTGTGAGTGGAAGCGACCAGAACGTTCAAAGATGGCGAGAATCCTTACGAAACAATCTTTGGAAATGAAAGAGGAGCGGGAGATCGACATCTGGTCGCGACAGCGCCAGTTCTACGAAGTGAAATGCGATCTGCCCTCGCACTTAAGGGCGACGACGGTGGTGCGAGCGAGGTGTCGGGCTCTTAAGAGCTGTCAATTCTCTTGGGCTGCCGGGTCGTCCAGTATTATCGAGCGGTTTGGGCGAGACTCGGGAGCGTTCAGACAAGATGCTACCGGTCGGTGCTAAATGGTTCCCTTGCCTGTCTTCCATGGCCTTTTGTACATCGACGAACGTGAAACCTATCACGTCAACCTCAAGGGCCGTCACAATGACATCGATATTTATCTGCGTTGCGCCGCGTTGTGTGCCAGTTCAGTTCGCTATCATGGCTGCATTTTTCGACTCATTACAAACAACCGAGCATATGTTCAACGTCGTCTGGCGGCACTGCAGATCCCGCAGTGTGAGGTCGTGGAGCCGAGGGTCACTCTCGATGTGCCTCGGGGTATTAGATTTTATGGTGCGCACTTTAAGATCGAGGTTTACACGCTGTTCGGCAAACGTGCGTTCGGCGATTGGCAAGGTCAACAACGATTCGTGCGCGATGAACTATCGGGTTCGACGGGTGGCATAGAGGGCACGGAAAGTACCTTTTCCGAACGCCAGTGGAACGTTTCCGGACAAACTATACTGGTCGATACGGTTACTCTCGATCAGGAGCGCAGCCGCGCGGAGACCGTGGACCTGATTAAGATCGACGTCGAAGGTCACGAGGAATCCGTCATTCGCGGCGGGAGCGAGACTCTCAAGAGAGATCAGCCAATTCTGATTTTTGAATGTTTTCATGGCGCGACTGAGATAACAGGGTTCCTGTCCGGGCTTGGGTATTGGATCGGCGACGCCGAGCGAATGACCGATGACACTGACGGAACGACCAACTTTCTCGCATTGCCGGCACAGCATCGAGCGCTACTCGATCAACTGAGGAAAGCATGGTCAGTCGAAATTGGTCGGCTGGGCGAGGCGTGATTACTATGTTGAATCGCGGCCCAAATCTCATCAAGCAAGCTGTAGAACCCGAGCAGCATCTCGCCCAAAACGGCTCGTGGTCGCGGCAGCGGCATTTCTATGATGAGGAGTGCGATCCGGAGTTTGAAATCACTCGCCCGCACGGCTGCGGCCGTCTCTATGATTTCCTGATCGAGCACAAATTCCGCACTGGACTCGCCGTGCTCGGCCTCGATATCGCCGGGATGTCGGTGCTTGAGGTCTGTTGCGGCTCCGGCATGATGTCCGAGAAATTCGTCCGGGCCGACGCCCGGGTAACCGGGACCGATTTTTCGCCCGCGGCGATTGCTCGCGCGCGGGATCGCGCTCGCCGTTACCACTTTGACGCGACTTTTCTGGTGGCCGACGCGGAAAACCTGGCCTTCTCGAATCACAGCTTCGATATTGTCGCGGTGCACGACGGACTTCATCATCTCGACAATCCCGAACGGGCCATCCGGGAGATGGCGCGGGTTGCGCGGCGCGGTGTGCTGATCCTCGATCCGGCACAGGCGGCGCTGACCAACCTTGCCGTTAAGCTAGGCATCGCCGTGGACGTGGAAGAAGCCGGCAATCCGGTGAGGCGTCTCGATCCGCAGGCAGTTGCGGCCACGCTGCGCAAAGCGGGTTTCGATCGGATCATCTTTCGCCGGACCCTGATGTACTATCCGCATGAACCATACCGATGGTTCGCATGGTTCGACCATCCGCTACTGTTTTTTCTTTTCCGCACCGCTTTCGCCGGCGCGAATCTGGCGCTCGGCCGCTGGGGTAATAAGTTGTCTTTAGCGGCCCGATGACGCTTGTCCGAATTTTTCCGCTAAAGAGGATCCGCGCAGTCCGGCCATCTCGAGTCGGCGCGCTCCGAAGTTCTCCTAGGGAACCTCTGCACAAGTTAGGTTGTCATTCTGAGCGCAGCGAAGAATTCCGGATCCGGGACCCATTCGCTTCGCCCAGGGTGACAGCAGAGCCTTGTGCAGAGGTTTCCTGGCCGGCCAGCTAATCTTGGTCCGTACAAGGTTCGTCGTCGGCCTCACACCGCCGTCGCCGCCATTCGTCGCTCGCCTACCTGAGCCCGGTTGAATTCGAACGGCGCAACCAGCGGCTATTGGCGGCCTAACCCGGGTGTCCACCAACTCGGGGCAAGTTCACAACGACAAGCGCAAGGTCGAAGGGCTGGTCGGCTACGCGCGGCGCAACTTCATGGTGCCGGTCCCGCACGCGGCCAGCTTCGCCGAGCTCAATGAGTACTTACTGGAGCGCTGCCGGCGATTCCCTATGAAGCCTGCGAGAAGAAGGCTGCCCGGGTCAACTCGTTGTCGCTGGGGCGCTTCCGGGACAATGACTACTCGGTGCCGACCGAGTATGGCCACCGCGAAGTGCTGGTCCGCGGTTAGGTCCACGAAGTAGTAATCGCCAGCGCAGCGGACGAGATCGCGCGTCATCCGCGCTCTTACGAACGCGAGGACTTCGTCTTCAACCCATTGCACTACCGGGCCTTGCTACCTGCTATGCCTCGCCGAGCTGGAGCTGATCGAGCGGGAACGACGCACCATCGAGCGCCGGATCAAGGAAGCCAGGTTCCCGGTGGTCAAAAGTCTCGACAGCTTCGACTTCGCCGCCCTCCCGTCGCTCAACAAGACCCTCGTGCTGGAACTGGCCCGCTCGGAGTACGTCGCCCGCCGCGAGAATCTCATCGCAGTCATGAATGGACCAGCGTGCTCGCCTCCGAGCGGCTGCCCGGCGGACTGCTCGACCGCCTTACCCACCACGTGCACATCCTCGAGATGAACGGCGACCGTTACCGGCTCAAACAAAGCCAACGCCGTCCCCGCTCCGCCGATCAGCCCGCCGACCCCACCCAAGCCTGACGACCAAGCGTAATCAGACAAAGAACTAGAGAAAATAATTTACTATCGGCATAGCAAACAGAAATTCCGGACGCTTGCTCCTGGTACTTCTTACGCAGATCGCATGTCCGGAGTCGGGGCTTGATGTCCAGCCGCAAAGGAAGCGAGGTACATTAACGCTTTTGCGGTAATTTGTTCACATTTGGCATCTTGCCACCGGTCAAAACTCACTGCACTCGGGTGTTTTCCTCAACGCCATTGATGGCGCGTAAGTTGCTCCTTCGTGAACAAACATGACCGCTATCAGCGATCTCTTTGCAGATATGTCATGTAAACAGACGGTGTGTGTAGAGTTCTTTAAGGAAGATTAAGGTGATTCATAAGCTAAGAACTAACAGCAACAATGCTCCCGCTACTGTATGCGTGGTTGCAGTACTGATCGCCCTGCTGGGGAATAATGGGAAGGCCTGGGCGCGGGGTCTCTACGTGCCTAACGAAAATTCGGGCACAGTCTCGGAATTTCAAGGCGCCCTTAAAAGCGGAACCACGCCACCCCATCTCGTTAATAGCAGCACAGATTTGAACGGAGCTGGGCCTTCCACGGTTGCCTTCGATCGAAAAGGTACCATGTGGGTCTCGGATTACTTCACCAATTCAATCGTCGGATTTTACCACTCAGCAGTCAGGACTTTGAGGAGTAACGCCGCGCCCGACGCCAATATCGTAATCAACCAGGACGACGGCAGAAACCTGAATGGGCCGGAGGGGATCGTCTTCGATGCAGCGGGAAATTTGTGGGTTGGGTCCGAACTAGGGGGGGTAATTCTCGAATATACTCCCGCGCAATTAGCGGCCAGCGGTAATCCCACCCCCAATATTATTCTAAACGCCAGCAGTTTCAATTTTAGTTCGCCCTCTCTTCCTCTTTTTGATCGAGTTGGCAACTTATGGTTGGTCGACGAGGACATCGACAACAACGTCGGCGGCACCGGTGAGGTCTTCAAATATGACCGGAACCAAATTGTCCATCTATCCGCTGGAACTCAGAATATTGATCCTGTGATTGGCATCGGATTCGCCGAGTTCAGACACTTAGAGGGTCTCGCCTTCGTCGCCGGCGGTGGCATCTGGGTGGCTGACCAGGACGCATCTCAAGTTTATAAGTTTACTGCTAAACAGCTTAAGGCTACGGGACTTTTTCAAGCCGTAACGCCCCCTGTCATATTAACCCCAACGGCGATCACCAACGGTTCCCCATGTAGTCTTAGTATCGACGATCCATATGGCGTCGCGGTGGATGGAGCCGGCAATCTCTATATAGCTAACACGGGCACCACCGGTTCCGCCTGCTCAGGTAGCTTGGCGAGGTTCTCGCGCACCAGTATCGGGAAGAGCGGGAGTCCTACTCCGAAGCTTTTTATTAGTTCCGATTCGAGCGGTGCGAATCTGGATACTCCGAACTATCTGACTTGGGGACCCGCCCTGCCTTGAGCGGAAGTTAACCAAGAACTTGTCGCTCAACTGAGTCAACGTATTCGACCGGCACTGAGTATCGCGCCGCACCGACCGCACCAGGGCGTCGTTGGCCACTCGACGCAGCCGCACCCGTTCGTAGCGATACGGCGGTCGGCTTCCCAGCGGTGTCAGCTGCTCGCGGGCGAAGCGCTCGATCGGCCGCTCGTGCGTGGTCCCATGGATGCGCAGGTCAGCGACCTCGGCGCTCCAGCGCCCGAGCCAGCCATTGAGTTCCTCCCACGAGGAGAAGCGCCGGCCCGCCAGCGCGTTGCGCTTGACGTACTTCACCCCGCTCTCGACCTTGCCCTTGGTGCGCGCCCGGTACGGCTGGCAGGCCCGCGGCGTGAAGCCGTAGTAACGCGTAAAATCCTCGAACAGCGGATGCCACAGCACCTTGTTCTCGCTGCGGCCCAGCACCAGCGTGCGCGGATTGTCGTACAGGCAGCTGAGCGTCACGCCGCCCAAAATGGCGCAACGCGCGCCGTAGGTGAGTTCGATCTGGCGGACCGCCTTGTCGTTTTTGCCAGCCAGCCGCAGAACGACATCCCTGGCCAGCTCGCGCAGATTGAAGGTCGGATAGGTCAGTGAGAAGAACTCGCGAGGGTCTTAGTAAACCGGCTTCGCCTTGCCCATCGCCACGTCATAGAGATCAGCCGCGAAGATATTCAGCGAAAGCTCGCCGGACTTCAGGTCCGAGCGGATTTTGACGACCTTATGCCACGGCGTCCACGCGAGTTTGGTCATCGATGCCCTCCCGGGCGGCTGGATTGTTTCCTCTATAAGCGCGGTGCATATTAGTTGATGATATCTTGTGAGAGATATTCAGGCTGAATCCCATGGAATCCATTTCGTTGAAGTTGCCCGAGGATCTGCTCGAAACCAGCGACCGCTGCGCCCGCGCTCTCGGAATCCCGCGCGCCGAATATATCCGCCGCGCGATCGAGCGGATGAACCGCGAGGCCGAAGCGCACGCCCGCGCCGAGCGGATGGCGCGCGCGTCGCGGAAGGTCCGCAAGGAAAGCATGCGGGTGAACGCCGAGTTCGCGAGAATCGAGCGCGACCCGGATGCCTGAGCGCGGCGCGGTCTGGCTCGCCAACCTAAATCCTCGCCGCGGCACCGAGCCGGGCAAGAACCGCCCGGTGCTGATCGTCCAGGCGCAGACGCTGACCGACGCCGCCCATCCCTCGACGTTGATCGTTCCATTAACCACCCATCTCATCGACGACGCCGAACCGTTGCGCATCCGCGTGCCCGCGCAGGCGTCGCTGAGGCGTGATTCCGATTTGCTCATCGATCAGCTTCGAGCGATCGACAATCGCCGCCTCGTGGAAGGCCCGCTCGCCCGGCTCGACCCGCCAACGATGGCGCGCGTCGCCGCCGCGCTCCGCGAGGTGCTCGACCTCGGCTGAACAAGGTTCCCGCATGCCGGCCAGGCCCATCGCGATTAGGTCAATTTGACGACGTCGTATTTCCATTAGTCGAGTTCCTCAAGGCGTTGGCGGACTTCAACCGCTCTTCGAGCTTGCGAAAATCCTCGGCAAAAGCCTGGCGTTCGTCAGAATCGATAGTTGCGCTCTGAAGCACGCGCATTGCTCCAAGCCACTCGCGCGCTACTGTTCCAAACCACGCGTCGATCTTCCGACGCCGCTTCTCGATTTCTGCGAGCTGCTTATCGCGTGCAAGTTCTTCCCCCATCACCGACGGCTGCTCGCATATAGCGCGTTGCCTTTCGTCCAATTTTCGGGTCCCGTCCGTTGCGTTTTCAAACGCTCTAGCCGCAGAGTCGTAGGCGCTGACGACCTTTTTCAAATTCGGCCACGTTAATGAGCGGGCAACTAGCGGTAACTGAGACCGCCAGGCGGCGTCCAGAAATTCATGAAGCACCCCGGTCGATTCGGCACTGAGGGCACGATCGGCGTTCGTGAACATCTCAGCCAAGGTAGCTATTCTCAACGGGACGGCCTGGGCGGATGAAGTCTAACTGCACGCCATGCTGGTACGCCCAAACCTCCATGGCCTTGCTTACGAACTCCGTTCCATTGTCGACCGTAATCGACCCCGGCGCT
>DAHVFB010000145.1 GCA_027317185.1 Deltaproteobacteria bacterium | reverse complement strand
GAGTGCAAGGCCGGCCTTACTGACTTCGGCCGCAAGCTCACGGAAGAACTGAGCGACCCCAAGATGAGCGCCTACGAAAGCTGCTCTATGTCACCTCGCTTGCGCCTGATCCGGAAGCCTTCTGGAAACCCGTGTCCGAGTTCGTCCATCGCATCAAGGACGACCCGGAGAGCAAGGAACTGTTCAAGCTCTGATTTCGTCAATCCGGCGTGGCCCCTTTTGACACTTTGATTTGGCCCCACCCTCGCGGGTGTTAGTTCCGGTTTTTCCGCCGCCAGCTTCGAGGCGGGCGGCGGCGCGGTAATTTTCGTCGTATTTGGTTTATGTTCCTTGGGATTGCGGGCTTTACGGTTCTCCAGAGTTCTGCGGAAACGAAAGGATTCGGTGCCGGTTTCGACGATATGCGCGCGATCGGTGATGCGATCGACCGGCGCTTACACGTGTCAAAGTAACACGGTTTCTCTTCTCGTGATCGGCGCGATTTCCTCGGCCATCCGTGCAAGAGGCGCCGCCTTAATTGCCACCCGTGACGGGCGAGCGGGCCGCATGCGCAATGAACTCTGCAACACTGTCCGTCTGGTAGGCCCGGAGCGGACAGCCATACGCCGTGCGCATCATTCCAGAGGCATGATCGAGACCCACCCGCCATTGACGCTCGATACCGTTCGACAGGCGGTCGCGGTCGCCGCGCGGCGGGCCCGTGAGCGATTCGGCTTATTGGGCTTTGCGGCGCAGGTAGTGACGCTGCGTTTTCGCGCGATTTCCGCAGGCCTGCATCGAGCACCAGCGTCGCGCGCCGCGCAGACTGTCGTCGTAAAACAACCACAAGCATTGATGGTTGGCGCAAAGGCGTACTCGCCCAAGATGCTTCCCTGTCAACAGGTCGCCGGCCGACCACACCACCGGAGCGAGCAGGCCGGCCGCCATCGTCTGGTCGCGCTCGATCCGCCAGCGGAAGCCCGCGCCGGTACGGGCGACCGCACCGCGCGGCGGTGCTTCCTTCAGCGCGCGATTCAGATGGTTCAGGTGCTCATCCTCGGCGTCGCGCCCCGCCGCGAGATGCCCGAAGATTCCGTAGATTGCCTCACGCAAATCTATTGCCTCGGCAAACGCCGAGACCGCTTCCACGGGATTGCTCCGCGACCAACTCAGCACCTGTGCGGATTCGCTCTGCGACAACAGACTCCCAGCCAGAAACCACGCAACCACGTCGCTAAAGTTGTGAAGCGATTCGGACATAACCGATCCGCGCCCGGCGAGCGTATTCGCGAAGTCCAGGCACAGCCGCAACCCTGGAGCAGAAATCAACGCACCGCTTCGGTCATCATTCTTTACCGACACAGGATTTACTTACTTCACCGTCAATTGGCTTGACAAGTACAGTATGTTCAACTAAACAACCGGTTGTCCAGTTGGTCGGAGGTCAATCGATATACATGAATGTCGCGAAATTACCCCTTTGGGCCTGCGCCTGACCGCCTTTGCGTCATCTCCCCGTTGAGCCGCCTGACCGCGCTGCCACCCGAAAAAAAATGATCGTTCCTAGCGCGTTAACCGCTCCCGATTCCTGGATGTTTGAGGCTGCGGAGACTATTAGATGATTCACTTCCACCCTTTCCTGACACGTGCGACCGCCGTACTTATGGTTCTTCTGATTACTGCGGCGGTTGCGTTTGCGGAAGATAGCATCACGATCCTGGGGGCCACCATCGGCATGCAAAATGTGGCGGAGACCGATTGGGCCATTTCGACGGCCGGCAAGGGTAATTCCTTCAACTCCAACTTCCAAAAGTGCACCAGGCACTCGCAGAGGGGATGTGGCCTGGCGACCAACGATAATTCGTGGAACCTGATGGCCTACCGACTGGATACCCTACTCAGTTTGAAGCTAAGCAACGCCCAAGCCAACGCGCTTGGCTTCGATAGCGTTGAGGCTTTTGTTCACGGCCGCTTTTGGTCCGACCTCGCGCCATACGTCGATGGCGCCCTGCCGGCGATCAATGCCGAGGGCTTCCGTCAGCGCTATGCGGGTAACGGATGGGCCGCCCAGGTGGCTGAGCATGAGTACGAACTCGATGCCGCGGAAGCCTATATCGACCTGCAGCGCGGACCGCTATGGATAAGGCTGGGCAAGCAGCAGATAGTTTATGGCGAGGAGCTCGGGATCCAGACCTTGGACCAGGTCGATTCGCTGGACTTCCGGCGCCATAGTCTATCGAATTACTCGGCACTCGAGTTTTCCGACGCGCGGATTGCCGAATGGACGCTACATGCGACCTATGACGCGAGCAATCTATTGGCGCCACTCTACCAGGATAATGCCCAGTTCTCGACCTGGATTAGTCCGGATTTCCAGCCTGATATTTTTCTTCCGGGCGGCAGTCCGTACAGCACAAGCCCGGCCTACTCGATCATCGAGAACCAGAACGGCATCAGCCGGGCCCGTCACAAACTGGTGTATGGAGCGGTCCTGGAGGGGACTATGTTCGACGTTGACTGGAGCATGAATTTCTATAGCACTCCGGAACATATCGGCTGGTTCAAATACGTTGGCCAACCACTAATCGGTGGGGCCCCCAATCCGGCGGTCTTCCCGCTCGACAACTTTCGCGGGGCGCAGCTCTTCGGACCGGCAGGCGGATATCGCGATGCGCTAATCACCCGTGAGATGCCGCGCATAAATATATACGGCGGGATGCTCTCATACACGATTGAACCCTATAAATTCCCCGGCGCCGAGATTCTGGATGGCGCCCAAGTGCGAGCTTCGGGCACCTACACGCCCGATATGCAATTTACCGGACCCAACACGCTGAATCCGGCGAGCCCGAACGTCAACCGGCCGACCACCGTTGGCGAGCTTAACCTGGCGCTGGACCTAGAGCGGGACGTCCGCTGGACCGAGCACGCGCCGTCCGCGTATGTATTCCTCGAATATAACTACCGTAGTCGCAGCGACCTGTTTGACGACTACCTGGCTCAGCCGGCTTACGGCAACCATCATGACTTTAACCTGGCGGTGATCGGAATTACCCAGCCGTTGGCGTCCAACCGATGGCAACTGGTCTGGGTCCAGGAAGTCGAAGGCAATGCCGGCGGATCAGTCTTTGAACAACCCGCAGTCGTGTACAAGCCGAGGTTAGGGCAGGAATACCGGGTGTTCTGGAACTTCGCCACCGGCACTAACCATTCGTTCCTAGGACCGTCCCGGTACATGGACGAAATCGTATTCGCTGCCCTCTACAGATTTTGATTCCAGCAGACGGTGGGGAAGCGGGACCGTCAGCGGCATTATCTTGTAGCCGTCAAAGCGACCAATTGCGTAGTAAGAGGATCAGCTAATGCGCGTGATTAAGTACGGAGACGGATGGACGCGGCGCCATTTTATGAAGCAGCTCGGCAAGGGCGTTGCCGCAGCGGGATTGCTCACGCCCCTGTTCGACCTCATAGGACGCAACGGCGATTGCGCGGCGGCCTATCCTCCGGAATTGCTTTCGATCGAAGCCTATACCAAGGGCAAGCTCAAAGCCGGCGACGTCCTTAACGCCAACAACGTGGACCTGGTCAAAGACCTGCTCGACGAGGTTGCTTATTGGCAGGTGAAATCCGACCAGCGGACGATCGACTTGATCGCCACTCAAACCGATGTGACCAAACTCCTGCCCGGGCCATATTTGGAGGCGACCCTACGCAATAAAGGCGTGCATGTCGTGGGCGCCGACGGCAACGTCTGGACTAAGGATGGCAAGCCCTGGATAGGCGGCAATCCCTTTCCGGAAGCAAAGACGGCGCAAGAACTACTCCTGCAGAACGCGCTGACCTCATCCACATTGTATTATGACAGCGTAGGCTATGCGTCGAAGGAGTGGGAGACCAATCCGGACGGCAACGTTGACTACGTTTACGAGTATATTTTCGTCGGATATCGAACGGTCGGGCGGACCACGCTCGAGCCTAAGCCCTATTTGCCGAGCCACGAGACCAAGCTGCGAATCAACAGTCAGCTCTTCACCGCGCCGGAAGACCTGCGCGGCAGTTCGGGCCTCGAAATCTGGGACTACGACCAGCACAAACTACCGACCGCGCATGGGTTTTCACCTCAGACTAAGCGAATCAGATCGGTTCCGGCTGATGCACGCTTTGAGACCGCGATGGCGGGCGCGGCCTGGTTCACCAGCGACTCCTCTGCCGCCGGCGATCCGGTTTACACCTGGGGCGACTTCAAAATCGTTGGTCAAGGACCCTTCCTGGCCGCTACACACGGCAACTGTCATTTCGGGTATCCGAATTGGGAAGTGCCTTTGGTTGGTGGTAAGAGCGGCAAAAAGTACTTTCGAACTTTCATGGAATTGGTGCCCGAGGGCTATGTGGTTGAAATGAAGCCGGTCGGTTATCCGAACTGCCCATATAGCAGGAAGCTCAGTTGGTTCGATGCACGCACCGGTGTCGCACCGCTGATTGTCATGTATGACCAGGAGGGCAAACCTTTCCATCAGTCCGAATGGTTTTACGATTACGCGGTCAAGAAACCCGGTATGCAGTGGCCGGAGGGAATGCCCGACCGTTTCTGGGCTAGCTATCTAAACATGCACATGTACGACATGAAAAGCGGACGAATGTCGCGCATGGGAATCGTCCCTCGGATCACGGGAGGCTATTTGAATAGCATCGATGATCCTAAACTTTATTACGAGTTCTGCACGCTCAACGCGATCCGCCGCTTGGGACGATAAGAGAATCCCGGCTTAGCCGCGACTGTGCGAATGGTTCGTTGACGTAAAAGGCGCGGCAGTTGCGGTCATCGCCGCCATCGGGAGGGAAATAAGGAAGCTTGGATTTTGCGCGGCCAGCAGCTTGCTCAGCTTCCTGATGTTGAGCTTCATCATCGTGTCGAACGCGGTTTGCGCGCAGGACGGCGCAGAGCTGTCGCCGACCGGTCACATTACAAGACCACCGGCCACTTGGGAGAGTTCGGTCGCACGGCGCATGAAATCAACCTCGAATAATTTGCACGCAACTCTATAGAGGTAGCCAATAAAGATGTCTCAACACAACCGCATTTGTGCGCTCCATTTGCCCGAACTTGAACGGGCGAAGCTTAATCCGGACACTCAGAAATATTTTGCTAAGTGCGACGAGAAGCTCGGCTTCGTGCCCAACGTCTTGCGCGCCTATAGCTTCAACGCAGACAAGCTGACCAATTTCATGGCGATGTATAGCGAGCTGATGCTCGGGCCGTCGGGACTGAGTAAGCTTGAGCGCGAAATGATTGCGGTCGTCGCCTCTTCGATCAATCACTGTTTCTACTGCCTGACGGCGCACGGCGCTGCGGTGCGCCAGCTTTCGGGCGACCCCGCGCTGGGCGAGCTGATGGTAATGAACTATCGTGCCGCCAAACTTTCACCGCGCCAGCGCGCAATGCTGGACTTCGCCGCCAAACTCACCGAATCGCCCGATAAGATGGTCGAGGCGGATCGCCAGGCGCTGCGCGACGCCGGATTCAGCGACGCGGATATCTGGGACCTTGCCGCGGTCACGTCATTCTTCAATATGTCCAACCGGATGGCGGCGGCGACCGACATGATGCCCAACCCCGAATACCATGGGCTGGCTCGCTAGAGGCGAAGAACGCTGGGAATCCGTGTCATCAGCGAAGAGTATTTTCCGCCTGCTGACGAAACTGGGTATGCGCGCGCCCAGTTCGCGCGCTGACTACCCGCCGTCTCAGAAAGTGTAGCGCTTGCCCACGACCGAAGGGTCCAGGACCGACTCGCCAACCGCGTCGGCAAACGCCCTGACCGCGCGCCAGCCCGTGCAGTGCCCGGCGGCTATGGTGTTCAGGTTGAACTCCCGCACTGCTTGAACAGTCTCCGGAATGATTTTTTCGTTCGGGCCGGCCAGATGGAACCCACCAACCACCGCATAGAGCGGAACTCCGGAAGAGTTGTCGCGCGCGTGCTTTAACACATTCACCAATCCGGCATGTGAGCATGCCGTGAACACCACCAACCCCTTGCCGGCGACGTTGACCATCAAAAATCGCTCATCGATCAACAGCGGGTCGGGCGCCCAGTCCCCTGCTTCGGTCTTCTGATAATGCCCGGGCAGTCCGCGCTCGAACGGTGTCACTCGCGGGATCTCACCACTCAGAAAAAACATGTTATCGACGAAGACCTGGGGCTCGCGAGTACAGTTGACCTCCGCGCCGTGCACCGTCAGAGCTTCGATATTTGGAACATCCTTCATGGGAAACATAGTGCCGTTGGGCACTCGCCGCGCGCGCGATCGGAACATCCCGGGGTGAGCAAAATACGGAATCGTGCGCCGTCCGTTGCGGCCGCGAATAAGATCGAGCGCCTTTAGCATCCCTCCGGAATGGTCCCAATGCCCATGCGAAAGCACGATATTTTCGACTGCGCCCAAATCCACGCCCAGCCTAGTGGAATTGCGTTCGAACGCATACTCTTCCGGCCCTGCATCGAAGAGCACCGTATGGCGATGTCCACCGCGAGTCGCCGTGATCAGCAGGGAGAGACCGTGACACGCGCAGCACAGGCAATCGCCCGACAGCTCCTTCATCCCATTGCGTTCGAGATAGGCGAATTCGGATTCCGCGTGGGCGGGAATCGTTGAAAGACTGTCGGTCGCATTATCGACCAGAACGTGAATCTCGATCTTGTCGATCGGCGTGAGATTGGCCATTCGCTCCTCGCTTACCAGTAATTCGTCGGGCACTGGGAATGAGCCCGGCCAAATCTACCACCGGACTTACGCGCACCGTCTCGGCACATCCGACAGCAATGCCCGTCGTCGGCCGACCGGCCTCAATCTGTTTCGATCGGTAGCGAGTTATCTTTAGCCCACTCGCCCATGGAACCATCATACAGTGTGAGGTTTTTGTATCCGAGCTGATGCAACATGAACAAATCGACCGTAGCGGAAATCCCGCCGCCGCAGTAACAGATGACGTTCTTCGAACTCTCGACGCCGGCCGCGCTGAACTTTGCGCTGGCGTCCGCCAATGGCACGAAGGTCTTCGTGTTGCGATCGAGTAACCTGCCCGCCGGCACATTCACACTGCCGGGAACTCGCCCGGGGCGACCATAGCGGCTCAGGCCTGCTCCGCGATGAAGCTCGGGGGGTAAGGCGTTCACGATCACGGTACCGGTATCTGCGAGCGCCGCCCGCACCTGCTCCTTGCCCACGAAAAGCTCGGGCCGCGGTCGCGCGACAAACCTGGTGGGCGGATAGCCGCATGCCGCGGTCGAAACCGGACGGTCTTCGGCCTGCCACTTCTCCCAGCCGCCATCCAGAATCGCAGCGTTGTCGAAACCGAATGCCCGCAACATCCACCACACCCGAGTCGCCCACATGATGCCGTCGGCACTGTAAAGGACGACGTGCGCGCCTTCGCCGACACCGCAACGCGACATCATGGCGGCGAACTGTTCCGCCGATGGCAGCATGAAGCTTAGCTTCGTCGAGTTGTCCGACAGTTCCCCCTGCAGATCGATAAACCCCGCTCCCGGAATATGTGAGGCGTCATATTCCGCCTTCCCACTCACGATGCGGTAAGGCGCACCGGTGTCCGCCTCCGCCGGCAGCAGGTGCGTGGTGCAATCGAAAATGCGCAGGTTGGCATCGCCGAGATGGGCCTCGAGCCAGTCCGTCTGCACGAGGGCGTCGGGATGGTGATATCGAATAGTATCTTCAGCCATGTTCTTGCCTCAGGTGTCTTTCTTCAGAATGTCGCAGCTGACTCGATCGCACTGCTCCAGGAGCGAGTCACATCACAGTCGTCGCGCCTGCACAAGCGCACCTTATTGACCGCAACCGTTGAGCTTTCTCTCTTCGTGATTCGTCAGGCAGGCTTTTGACGGCGGGCCGCCCCGATGGCTAGAGTCGCGATACTATGGATGAAAGCACGCCAGATCGAAAAAAAGCCGCCGCGCTGACCCGTCAGGTCGGGGGCGATTTCGGCGCTGCCCTGACGGTCGCTCTCGCCTACGTCGGTGACCGCCTCGGGATTTTTAAAGCCTTGGCCGATGGTACGCCGATGACCTCTCGGCAACTGGCGGACCAAACCCGGCTGAGCGAGCGCTATGTCCGCGAATGGACCGCGACCATGGCGGCGTCCGGGTACCTCGACTACAACCCGGCCGATGCGACGTTTCGATTGAACCGCGAGCAGGCAATGGTGCTGGCGCGCGAGGACAACACCTTCTTCATGGGCGGAGCTTTTCAGTACGCGGTCACCTGTTTTCGTCAACTCCCCAAGCTGATGGAGTCGTTCGAGAACGGCGGCGGCGTTCCTTTCACCGATTTTGGCGGCGATATCGTCGAAGCGATCGAGCGGCTCTTTCATGCCGGATACGAGACCTGGGTCGCTCAGCAATGG
>DAHVFB010000144.1 GCA_027317185.1 Deltaproteobacteria bacterium | reverse complement strand
TGGCGGTGGCGAGTTAAGATGGCGGAACGTGCAAGTGAAAAGCTTCCGGCCGATCGCGTCGAAACCCCCGCCGATGACTTGTGGGTCAAGTGTCCCATCTGCAAAGCAATCACGTTCCGCAAGGAAGTCGAGCGTAATCTAAACGTCTGCCCGAAATGCGACCATCATTTCCGCCTGACGGTTGAGCAGCGGCTGTCGATCACGATCGATCGCGGCTCATGGCGCGAGCTGTTCACCGACCTCGCCGGCGCCGATCCGCTGGAATTCACCGATACCAAGCCATACGTGGAACGTCTCGGTCAGGCGCGGCAGGTGGCTGGCCGTACCGATGCGGTGGTGGTGGGAATCGGCAAAATCGAAGGGCAGCGGCTGGCCGCCGGGTTCATGGATTTCAATTTCATGGGCGGCAGCATGGGCGTGGTGGTGGGCGAGAAGCTGGCGCGGTTGTTCGACCATGCGTTGGCGCGCCGCCTGCCGGTGGTGGTGTTCTCGTCTTCAGGCGGGGCGCGAATGCAGGAGGGGGCGCTGTCGCTGATGCAGATGGCCAAGGTGGCGCTGGCGATCGGGCGTCTGCGCGATGCGCGGCTGCCGTACCTGTCGGTGCTGTGCGATCCGACGGCAGGTGGCGTGGCGGCGTCGTTTTCGATGCTGGGCGACTTGAACCTCGCCGAGCCGGGCGCCTTGATCGGCTTTGCCGGCCGCCGCGTAATCGAGCAGACCACCAACGAGCAGTTACCCGAAAATTTTCAGCGCGCGGAATTTCTGCTGGAGCATGGGATGCTCGATGCGATCGTGGCGCGCGATCAACTGCGCGCGACGATCGCTCAGTTGCTAAGGATGCTGGCGGCTCGCCGCAGCGCAAAGTGAAAATCGTCAACCCGCGGCGCGCGGTTTGATCCCGCCACTACCGCCGTTACAATTGTCGCTCAATGAAGCGCGATTCCGACACCATTGATTGGCTCTACTCCCTTGAATCGCGGGGAGAGATTTACCAGCTCGATCGGATGGAGAAGGCGCTCGCGCTGATCGGCGATCCGCATCGGAAACTGCGCGCGATTCATATCGCCGGGACCAAGGGCAAGGGATCGGTCGCGGCGATGATCGACAGCGTGCTGCGGGCCGCGGGTCTGCGCGTGGGGTTGTACACCAAGCCTCATCTGGTGCGGCTCACGGAGCGGACCCGGATCAGCGGGGCCGAGATGCGCGGCGAGCAGATGATCGATTATGTCTTGCGCCTGCGTGCGATTTTTGAACGGGCGGGGATGGCGCTGACCTTTTTCGAATTCACTGTGGCCCTCATGTTTCTTTATTTCGCCGAATCGAAGGTCGAGGTGGCGGTGATCGAAACCGGGTTGGGTGGACGGCTCGATTCGACCAACGTGCTGCGGCCCGAACTGAGCGTGATAACGCCAATCGGTTTCGATCATATGGAACGGCTCGGCTACACGATCGCGGCGATCGCGGCGGAAAAGGGCGGCATTATCAAAGCCGGAGTGCCGGTGATTATCGGTACTCGCGATCCCGAAGCGCGCCGGGTGTTGAGTGAAATAGCGGCCGAACGCCGCAGTCCGGCGCAAATGATTGAACGGGACTTCTCCTTTCGATCGCACGCCCCGGCTCATCGTTTTGACTTTCGCGGTCTGGCGCTCGATCTGCCCGACGTCGAAGTGGCGCTGGCGGGGCCGTTTCAACATGAGAACGGCGCGATTGCGCTGGCCGCGATCGAACAGCTGCGCGCGCAGGGCCGGCATATCGATGAGAGTGCGATTCGCCGGGGCTTCCGCGAGTTGGTATGGCCCGGGCGCTTCGATATTGTCGCCCGCGCGCCGCTGGTGATCCTGGACTGCGCGCACAATGAACTAAGTATCGAGGCCTTGCTCGAAACGATCGCGCTGGAGCTCGGACCGGAGGTTCGTCCGTGGCTGGTTTTCGCCTGTCTTCAAGATAAAAGATACGAGCGCATGGCAGCCCTGTTAGCGCCCAGAGTCCGGGAAGCGATTCTCACCACCGTGAAGCAGAAGCAGCCGCTCGATCCTGAGCAGCTCAAGCCGCTGTTTGCCGCGCAGGTGCCGGCTAGAGTGGTGCGCGAGCCTTTGCGGGCTATCGAGCTGGTGATGAAAGAAGCGGCGCCGAACGACGTCGTGCTGGTGACGGGTTCGGTCTATTTGATCGCGGAGATTTACTCGTGGTTTCTTGCCCTTCGGGGGCAGCGGGGGCTTTTTCCCGAAGCTGAGGTTTAGGACGATTTTCTGGTGTCATTACCGACCGCAATTTAGGCCTCGGATGTGGGTCGATTACAGTCCTATCGGCTGGTTTTCAGCTCGTTACATCTTACGATTCGAGCGCCATTTTTTTGGCGCTTGATGCGTATTTGCCATCCAAGCGGCAATTATTTGCCGCAAACGGCTTATTTGTTCACTTTTTCTGGTGTGTTTTCGTGAGTTTCTGCACGGTTCTTTCGGCTTCTAGACTTAAGCTCCAGTTTGGTGCGAAAGCTGCAAGCGTAACCTTGCAAATCGCCCTTGGGGATGAACATGAAGACCGCCAGCGCATCCAGTTTGAGCATATCCGCCCGCGAGCAGCCACGCCGCGCAGGCGCCTGGCGCCGGTCACTACGGATGCGCCGAATGCAGTTCGCCGAGCTTGCGATGCTGTTGGTCTTCTGGATTATCGCGATGGCGATCGTGGCTGAAGTGAAAACGTCTTCGGGCAATTTGCCCCGGATGCTGTGGCCGATGCTTGGATTGGTGACAATGATGCTGACCGTGATGCTGTTCGAGATGGTGAAGCGGTCGAATAGCGCATCGAATCGCCAGTCTCGCGAGACGGTGCGCGGTGGGGTCTCATCTAATCTGACCTGATTTCCTGCTCTGACGCCTCGATGGCGCGCCGGTCGCCTGCATGCGCCGCCGGTCTCTTTGATCGTTGTAGCTGGCGGTCAGTTTGCGGCTTGCGCTAGCATAGCGGGTATGCCGCCAGTTAATTTCGAAACGCATCCTGGCCGCTATCGTCATCTTCGGTTGGAAGCCGAAAGCGATCGCGCCCGTCTGATTCTCAAGGTTGAGGAAGGCGGCGGACTGCGGCCGGATTACCAGCTCAAGCTCAATTCCTATGATCTCGGGGTTGATATCGAGATCGCCGACGCGGTTAATCGGCTGCGCTTCGAGCATCCGGGGGTTTCGGTTGTCACGCTGACCAGCGCGCTCGATGATGTCTTCTGCGCTGGCGCGAATATCTTCATGCTGGCCGGCTCCGACCATGCGTTCAAAGTTAACTTCTGCAAGTACACCAACGAGACGCGGCTTGCGATGGAAGAGGCGAGCGCGCTCAGCGGGCAACGTTATCTCGCGGCCTTAAATGGAATTTGCAGCGGCGGCGGCTATGAACTGGCGCTCGCCTGCGACGAAATCGTGCTGGTTGACGATCGCCGTTCGGCGGTGAGTCTGCCTGAAATTCCTTTTCTGGGCGTGCTGCCGGGCACCGGTGGCTTGACGCGGCTGGTGGACAAGCGCAAGGTCCGGCGCGATCTGGCCGATATTTTTGTGACTCTGGCCGAAGGGGTACGCGGTGAAAAGGCCGTTTCGTGGGGACTGGTCGATGCTTTGATTGCGCGCTCGCGCTTTCGCGAGACGATCGAGCAGCGCGCGTCCGCGATGGTATCGCCCGATCGCGAACGCGTTGCGCGCCGGGGCGTGATCCTCGACGCGCTCAGCCCCACCATCAGCGACGACCAGATTCGCTACCGCCATCTGCGGCTGGGGCTGGATCATAAGCGCCGTTTGGCCGAGCTGCATGTAGCTGGTCCGCAGGCGGTCGAGCCGATCCGCGATAGCGCAGTCGCCCTTGGCGCCGACTGGTATCCGCTGCGGCTGTTTCGGGAAATTGACGACGCGCTGTTGCGGCTGCGATTCAATTACCCCGAGATCGGTCTGGTGACGGTCTATAGCGAGGGCGATCTGGAACGGGTATGCGAAATCGATCGTCAGCTTCATGCGCATGGTGAAGATTACTTCGTCAATGAGGTTAATTTGTTGATCCGGCGGGTGCTGAAGCGGATGGATCTGACCGCCAAAAGTTTTTTTGCCGTTATCGATGAGAGTTCATGCTTCGGTGGCTTTTTGGCGGAGCTTGTACTGGCGGCGGATCGTTCCTACATGAAGTCGGCGGCTGGCGCTGCGATCGCATTCGGGCCCAATAATGGCGGACGATTCCCGATGTCGAATGGACTCAGCCGGCTGGCGACGCGTTTTCTCGCGCAGCCCGATCACGCGGCGAAAGTTGTGGCGCAGGCCGGCCGTTACAGTACCGATGAAGCGTTGGCGGCGGGCCTGGTGACGGTGACCCCCGATGAACTCGACTGGGACGATGAAATCCGGCTCGCGATCGACGAGCGCCTTTCGTTGTCGCCCGACGCGCTGACCGGGATGGAAGCGAGTCTGCGGTTCGCCGGTCCCGAAACCATGGAGACCAAAATTTTCGGCCGCCTTTCGTGCTGGCAGAATTGGATCTTCCAGCGCCCCAACGCGATCGGACCGCGCGGCGCGCTTAAACTTTACGGACGGCCCGAGAGTCCGCAGTTCGACTGGCATCGCACATGACCACGGAAATTCCCAACAACGTCGATCTCGATCACGATCAGCAACTGCGGCGCGCGCTCGCGATGTGGCATCCGCACTATCTTGACTGGTGGCGCGAAGCCGGCCCCGATGGTTTCGATAGCTCGCAGGTCTACCTGCGGACCGCGATCAGCGTTTCGCCCGAAGGCTGGGCCAATTACGGCCTCGTTCGGATGCGTGACTATCGCTGGGGGATTTTCCTCGCGCCCGAAGTAACCGATCGGAAAATTGGCTTCGGCGATCAGATGGGTGATCCCGTATGGCAGCAGATACCCGGTGAATACCGTAAGGACCTGCGGCGGATTATCGTCACCCAGGCCGACACCGAGCCGGCTTCGGTTGAACAGAATCGACTGCTCGGCCGGACCGCACCCTCGCTTTACGATCTGCGCAACATCTTCCAGTTGAATTGCGAAGAGGGACGCCATCTATGGGCGATGGTGTACCTGCTGCAAAAATATTTTGGACGCGATGGGCGCGAGGAGGCCGCGGAACTTTTACAGCGGCGCAGCGGCAATCCCGACCATCCGCGGATTCTCAATGCGTTCAACGCGCCGGTGCGGGACTGGCTCGATTATTTCTGTTTCAGCATGTTCTCCGACCGCGACGGCAAATATCAGCTCGCGGCGCTCGCCGAAAGCGCGTTCGATCCGCTGTCGCGCACCACGCGCTTCATGCTGACCGAGGAAGCGTTTCACATGTTCGTGGGCGAAAGCGGTATTCAGCGTGTGATTGCGCGCGCGGCCGACGTGATGGCCGCCAGTGGCCGCGAGGATTTGTTCGAGCTGGGCGCGGTGCCGCTGGCGGTGCTGCAGAAGTATATCAATTACTGGTACACCGAAGCGCTCGATCTGTTCGGCGGCGAGGATTCGAGCAACGCGGCGACCTGGTTCGCGGCCGGACTCAAGGGCCGCTTTCAGGAAGAGGATCAGCCGGAGCATCTGGCGCTCGATCAGGTTTACGAACTCAGAAAAGCCGACGGCGCGGTCGAGACTATCGCGATGCGCCGGGCGATGAATGCGGTGCTGCGCGATGCGTTCGTGAAGGACTGCCAGCGCGGATTGAAGCGCTGGAATCGCGAACTGGAGCATCGCAAACTCGATGCGCGGGTCTATCTGCCGGCCATTTCATTCAACCGCAAAGTTGGAGCGTTGGCGGCGATTCCATGCAATCCGGAAGGCGGAATCATAACTCAGGAGGAATTCGCGCGGCGGCGCGACGAATGGCTTCCGACCGAGGAAGATCGCCTCAGGGTCGCGGCTTTGATGAAACCGGTTTACGAGCCGGGAAAGATCGCGAGCTGGCTGACGCCGCCGGTTAAAGGCGTGGGCGGAAAGCCCGCGCTCGATTTCGAGTACGTCAGGTTCGACTGAGGCCGCCCGCTCCGCAGGTCTTAGGACCGCGCGAAAACTTTCCGCTGGCGCCGGCCCACGGCATTCGTCCGGCGATCAAACGGCGGCCAGACTACGCACCGCAGACGGCCGCGCGCACGCATATTCTTTAAGCCAATTCCCGGCGAATTCTCCCATCATTTTCGAAGCGAGGGTTGGAGATCGAGGGACAAACGTGCAGAAGATAATCCATGGGCGGCGATTATTGTCATTTAGTGGTTTTTATAGCTAGGTTAAGATAGCCAAACCGGTGTTAAGGCCTTTGCTATAGGGCGGTATCAGGGGGAATGGTGGCGCGTACGCCGCGAAAAGAAGACCAGCCGATTCGGCGTGCATCACGCAGTCTGGATTCGGTTCAACGGGTTGGACCGCCCGAAGAAGCGTCTGCTCCACGGCTGACGCCTGAGTGGCTCGCCTCGATGCTGATCGATGTCACCGCGCATCTGATGAATGCGATCGACAAGGCCTCGCGGCTGGGCGAGCCGCTGGAGCGGATTGCGCTGGCGGCCGAAGCCGGGGCGGAGGCGCGCGAGAGCGAAGAGGCGCGGCGGGAGATTACCCGTTATCGCCGTCGCCGGCGGAGCTTAAAGGCAGCGGCTGCGATCGTGATTGCGATCGCCGTGCTCATTCCGATCGCGATTTTTACCCATGCTTTCGACCGCATCTACCTCCATCGCTCGGCGTATGCGACCGCGAGCGGATCGCACGTTTTCACGCTGGGCGGCGTACGCCACGAAATCACGCGCGATCAGTTTTCGGATCGGTTGAAGACAGTCGATCCCGAAGCGATTCGCAAATACTGGGTTGCGATCGACGGCAAGCGCTTTCCGGTAAAGCAGGCGGTGGCGGCGGGATTGGACGCCCAGCGCGCCGCCTTCAGTTCCAGCCAGGCCATCAGTGTCTTACGCAAGCTGGGTTTCGATCCGCAGGCAACCGGCCCGTAGGAAATAGGCGAAATCGCGCCAAGCGATCGAAGCAGCGGCCGGTCGCAATTCCGCGTTGCTGCTTGAAATCACCTGCTCTCAAAACAATGCAATCGGATTCGATGGTGAAGCGGTGCCATGCATCAGCACCAGCGGTGCGAGCATGAACATGAACTCGTATCTGCCGGTGCGCGCGCAATGGGCCGCCAGCGTTTCAAAGTCGGCGTTATCGAGCAGGTAGACGCCCATCCATACCAGGGTCGAAGTATGTACCGGCAGGTCGAGGCCGTGTCCGTAGCCGGAGGGCATCACGTCGCTGACTGCGTCTGAGCCGAGCATCGCGATTCGGCGTTCAAAGATCCACGGCATACAGGAGACGTCGAGTCCCGGCAGTCCCTCGGTGAAGACGTTCCAACCGCCTTTGCTGGCGCGGCGTTTGGTGCGTCCGGTGCGAATCAAAACGATATCGCCTTCGGCTGCCCGCACTTTGTGATCGCGTTCGGCGGCTTCCAGATCGTCAGTGAAAATCGCTTCGCCAGGTTCCAGCCATTCGACCGATCGTATTTTCGGGATGTCCAGCAGGATGCCGCGGCCGATAATCCCGCTGCGCGCAACCTCGACTCCGCAGCGCTGCGCGCCCTGAAAATTCACCTCGGCGGCGGGAAAGCCGTTGTACATCCGGTTGTCCCAAAAATAATGGCAGAGCGCGTCGAGATGAGTTTCGGAAAAGCCGTGCGCCGCGATCGAAAAGTAATCGGCCGATCCTTGCAGCCCCAGCGGATGGCCGAGGTGACCAGCGCGAATCATCAGATGAGTACTGGGACGCGGATTATCGGGCGCCGGCTCGGTGGCGATCGGACGCGACAGCGAAATCGATTCGCCGGTCCTGACCAAACGCGCGGCGGCGGTCCGATGCGCATCCGTGATGAAGTTGAGCGCGCCGCGTTGATCGTCCTTGCCCCATCGTCCCCAGTTGCTGATGCGCGGAAACATCTCGACGATTTCGCTCTCGGTCATCCGTTTGCGCGCCATCGTTCGAACTCCTTGCGCCCGTCTTAATCTTTTGCAAGATCGATATCGTCAACGGTGTCGGCTTCCTGTGGATCGGCCGCAACCTCGGCGATCGAAGCCGGAACTGCGAGTTTGCCGCCTTCGGCCAGGCGGCGCGCGACGATGATGAAGGCCGAGTGCGCCACCATCCGATGGACCGGACGGACGCTGAGACCTTTCACGTGCCAATTGCGCAGCATCGTTTCGAAGCTCTCTACCTCGCCGAACAAAGCATGGGCCACGAGCGCATCGACGGTGTCCTTCAACTGGATCGCAGTCGGCACGTAGCACACCAGCACGCCACCGGGACGCAGCGCACGGGCGGCCTGATCGAGCGCGCGAAAAGGTTCCGCGAGGTCGAGAAACATGCGATCGACGCCAGTCTCCTCGAAGCCCTGATAAAGGTCGCCGAGCCGCAGCGTCCAGTTGGGTGCCTCGCCGAAAAAGGTTGCAACATTACGCCGCGCAGT
>DAHVFB010000143.1 GCA_027317185.1 Deltaproteobacteria bacterium | reverse complement strand
GTTGGCTAGAACGGAATGTCGGCGGAAGCTTCCGCCTTGGGCGCGTCGCCGCTTGCCCGGTTCCCGAGCAGCCGGAGTTGCCGCGCCACGATTTCGGTGCGGTAGCGTTTGCCCGATCCGTCCTTGGCTTCGTACTGGCGGGTCGTAAGGCGGCCTTCGACGTAAACTTGCCGGCCTTTGCTGAGGAACCGCTCGCACGTATCGGCCAGCCGCCCGAACGCGACGATCCGATGCCATTCGGTGCGCTCCTGCTTCGCGCCGTTGCGGTCCGTAAACCGCTCCGTGGTCGCCACCGAGAAATTCGCCACGTTCTGACCCGAGTTGGGCAGAGTACGAATCACGGGGTTAGCTCCCAGATTGCCGATCACGATCACCTTGTTAACTGACATGACTACGAACCTCCTTGTTCGTTTGCGCCCGCTTCCGCTTTTGCGGCAGGGCGTGCTGCGCTTGGCTTTCATCACCGCGCAACTTTTTTCCGCGCGGCCCTTGTATCTGGAGAAAGGCTTAAAGTGAGCATCTTTCCTCTCGGCCTCTCACTGAAGCTGGAGGCCGAGGGAAAGATGCGGGGGGGGTGGGAAGATGGGCGGCTTAAGATTTTGGGCTGCGAGGCCGCGACGATCTGCGGAGGCAGGCCAGGACTCTTTCCCCTGGCCAACGACGCCGATCGCGGCGAGCCTCAACTGAATGGCTTGACGGTGAAGCCGGTGAGTGGCGAGGTGCTGGCTGCCAAAGGGTTGTCTGCGACAGACCGTGCGCGGACCTGGTCCTAAAGAGACCGAGTGAGAGCTTGGCCTGGGTCGTCGCAGTCGCGTTCTTGAAAGCACAAGCCCGAACGGTTGCCCGGACCGTGAGTCCGTATCGTGCAAGGGTGGGCTGTGACAGAGGAGGAGAAGATGACGCGCGGAGTTTTTGTTGGAGTAGACGTCGCGAAAGATCGGCTGGATGTGGCATTCAGGCCTGGCGGCGAGAAGCTGAGCGTTCCAAATGATCGGCGGGGGATTACCCGGCTGGTGAGGACAATCAGTCGGCTTACGCCCGAATGCGTAGTGCTGGAGGCGAGCGGCGGGTACGAGCGGAGATTGCTGGAGCGGTTAGCGGAGGAGGACTTGCCGGTCGCGCTGGTAAATCCTCGCAACATTCGTGAGTTCGCGCGCGCCAGCGGTCGGCTCGCCAAGACCGATGCGATCGATGCCGCGGTGCTCGCGCACTTCGCTGAGGTGATGAAACCCGAGTTGCGCCGCCTGCCTGATGCGGAAACTCGGAAGTTGAGGGCATTGATTACCCGGCGCAACCAGCTCGTGCGGATGATGACGGCGGAGCAGAATCGACAGTTGCAGGCGCTCGAGAGTGTGCGCGCCGGGCTGTCCGCGATCATTCGATGCCTGAAGAAGCAGATCAGCGTTCTGGACAAGCAGCTCGCGGCGCTGATCCGGGCGACGCCGGCGTTCCGTCAAAAGGCCGAGCTGCTGCGTAGCGCGCCGGGAGTCGGGCCAGTCGTGAGCGCGACGTTGATTGCGCATCTTTCAGAGCTCGGGACGCTGAACCGCAAGAAGATCGCAGCGCTGGTAGGTGTTGCTCCGTTCAATCGAGATAGCGGAAAGCTGAAGGGCAAGCGCGCAATCTGGGGCGGCCGTGGCGATGTGCGAGCGATGCTCTATATGAGCACTCTCGCCGCGGTCCGACTAAACCCATCGCTGCACGCATTCCATAGTCGTCTACGGTCAGCCGGGAAATCTCCGAAGATGGCGCTCACCGCCTGCATGCGAAAGTTGGTCGTCATGCTGAACGCGATGCTCAAAGTGGGCAGCCGCTGCTACGAAGAGCGAACTCGCCCGGTGAAGTTGATCGCGGCGCCGGCCACTACATGACACGGTTGCTTGTATACCAAACTGGAGGGCCGTGCGCAGATTTCTAAATGTGCGCAGCGGAGCGCTGCACGGACGTGACAAACGCAGTGGTCGGCGAGAGCCGATGGCGCGGACGTGCTAACGGAGCAAGCGCCACCACTTAGAGCGGCGCGAAGCGAAGACGCGGACCGGGTCAGGCGGGGTTAGTGGATGGGCGCGAGCGGCGCAGCTTGCGAAGCCCGAGCGAGCGTCTCATAACGAAGTGCCGTGAGTGCCTCGTTCTGGTGCGGGGTTTGGTAGTATGCGGCTCGCCGATCATGGACGGGGAATTGTCAGGAGAACAATTGTTTGGAGGCTGGCATGAGCGAGAATGTGCGGCTGTTCAATGAGGATGCGGTCGCGTATGCGCTGCACGGGAAGTGCGTGGCGTCGGATAGCCAGGTATTCCTCCAGTTCCACCACAACCTCAAGATCGCTCGCTCCGACCGAGGATGGTATTACTGGTGCGCGCCGGAGCTAGACCTAATTGAGGTCCGCCCTGATGGCAGAGTTGTTGGCTATGAACTGAAAGGTGCGCGGCAGCATAAAAGCGGCTTGCCGGATTTTCCGGCAATGTACGACGGAATTGGCCAAGCGGTGGCGTATCTAGACCTGCCAACAATTTGTGAGGGTCAACGGCGACTTTTTGAAGGCGGGGTGTTCGACGGTGTCTATCTGGTTTGCGCTAGGGAGCGAGCGAAGATTGATGAAAGCGAGAGGAGGGTTCTTGGCGTTGTGCCGATTGGAGGGATGTTGGCTCTTCCGGACGGGCAGTTCGAAACGGTGAAAGAGGCGCCACAAAACCCGATCCAGAATGTGGGAGCAAAGAAGCACTTCTTGCAAAATCTGGATTCATTGGAAAAGCATGGCAATTCGGGAAGGATCTTTCGGCGGATAAAGGAGCGAGGTGAGGCATATTTCAACAGAGTCGTAGCGTCATTGTGATTCGGCCAAACGCGCTAGCAACGCGGTGGCGGCGGATATGGCGTCGATCCCAGCGCGAAGCGCCGCCTTGGCGGCGGCTGGATCGGTTAGGTCAGCCTTCTGGTGGGCGATATAGGTGTTGCGGAAGTCGTAGATTCGTTCGATGAGTTCACGAAGCGAGCGAGATCGTTGAAGCGCTGACGGATAGCAGAGAAGGTGCCGGGCAAGCTCTCAGATGCGTTGCGTGCGTAATCCAAACAAAAGACCAATAGTCCGGTTGACATTATTGGCTTTCGGAACACAAGGAGCATCTTTAGTGAGCGTGCGCGGTCGCTCAGGATCTGCGTATTTGGCTTGCCTCCCATGTCGGGTTCGAAGATATCCTTCTGCTCAGTCGCGCCGACCTGCAGCGGAGTGAAAGTAAACGCTGCACTTTCTCCCGACGAATCTAGGCCATGGCTCTCGACAAGGAAAAACTCACCGCCGCCTTGGTGCCAGCGGCCCGTCAAGTGGGGACGGCGGCAAAGCGGGAACTGCTCGATCTCATCAGGGTGGAAGAGGACCTGACGTTATTTGATGCAAGTTCGCTTGCATCCGTCGCCGTTTTCACCAGCGTGTCCTACGAGCGCTTGGCGGACTGGCTCATAGGCCGGGATCGCTCTGTCGGCTCGGAACAGACGGTGAAGGATCTCGTGCGCTATCTGGATCAGGAGGAAATTCCTGTCCACGTAGTCGCTCCGTTGGGAGGGGTAGTGGTGGAAGAAGCGATCGAGCTTGGTGCCGGGATCACCCTGTTGCCGCTCGATCGTGTTCCAGAATCCCAAGCCAAAGCGTACTTTTTGGAGCTAGCGCGGTGGCCGGGACATCAGGTTCTCTGGCGGTTCTCCTCGGGATATTCTGCCCTCATCTGCCCGAGATTCCGGGATAAGGGCCGCCCTGACGGGGAGTCATGGGTGCGAGCGGATCCTCCAGAATTGGGGGAGATTCACGAGCGGATGCTCGATGTCTGTAGGATTTTTACCATCGTAGGGCCGTGCGCTCCTATATTCCTCGGACTCTGGGAACAAACCGAGGATTGGGTGCCTTGCGGCGATTGTTTGTACCTCGACAAATGGTTCTGGACCTGGCGCGACGCGGAGGTTGCTCAGGGGTGGAGGATTTTGGAAGCTGAGGACCTAGCTCAAGCGAAATATCTGTTCGGGCGCTATATGGCCCTTGCGCAGGAAACCAGACAGAAGCTCCGGATTCCGATCGATCGCCTTAACGAGTCAATGCGCCGGCGAAACCTTGAGGACGCCGCGATCGACCTCGGTATCTCGCTCGAAGCTCTCTTTGGGGGTCCCGGCCGCGATATACGGGCAGCCGATTTCCTTCGAGGCACAGCCGACGAGCACAATGCCATCAAGAAGTCGGTCAGCGACATTTACAGCCTTCGGTCCCGTGCCGTCCATCGGGGGAAGGTAAATGGACAAGAAGCGGGGCAGTTGCTTAAGAAGGGTTGGGAGATCGTAGCGGAAGCCTTGCGCAAAATAGTCATGCAGGGGAAGCTGCCGGACTAGGATTAGGTTACATTTTGCTAGTCATAGGTTCGGCAGTGCCTCCAACCTTGGAGGCGGTGTGCGCAAGGATATCCTTCAGGTCTGAAGGATTGCGAGACACCGCCCATTGCCAGCGGCCGAAGCGGCCGTCGGCATTGACGGCCCGCACCCATTCGTCGAGGAAACGGCGCTTGGTCCGATCCTGCTCGGTTTCCTGTCCCTTTGTCTCAAGGATCAGATGCTCGCCTGATGTCAGGCGAATGATGAAGTCCGGGCGGTACTTTCGCACGACGCCCTTGAACACGTACAGCACTTCGAAGCCGAGATGGTCGTTCTTCGCCCATGTGGCGACGGCGGGGTTGTGATCGAGTTCAAACGATTCCGACGCCTCCCACGTACTGTCGTATACGCAGAAGTTGATGTGGGACCGCTTCGTGTATTCACACGGCTTTCCGGTGTACCAAGTCGCCATGTCGCTGGTGGAGCGAATCGGATGGTCCCTATCGAACTGAAGTTCAAGGCGTTCGGTATTTTCGAAGCGGATCGCCTCCCAGATGTGCTGGACCACTTTGTTCATGTTGAGCGTGATCAAAAGTCGTCGGCGAAGATTGTCCTGCTCGAAAAGACCCGGAGTAATTCGTAACCTGTCCGACTTGATGAACTCTTCCACAAGACGGACCACCTGCGCGAGTAAATCAATCTTGTCCCCGGTCCAGGTCTTTTGCATCTGGTCGTAAACGTCGCGCGCCGTCTCGAAGACGATCTTCTGCATCCGCTGCTCACGCGCGAGCTTCTCAAGGTCGATGGTGGCAATCTTCGTCGGGTCGGGTTTGCCTTCGACGACCGGAGCAAGCTCAGCAAGCCGCGAGGTCCGGCTCGCGTCGAGTTTGAGCGGCTCGACCTTCGTCCAATCGAGGGTGAGTGCTGGGCGGTAGATGTGCTCGACACGGATCACGTTCGGCCACTTGATCTGAAAGGCCTGCTTTTCAATTACCGGCTCGACTTGGGTCTTTGCCTTTGGAGGATCGGGAATTACGCCTTCCTCGGACTCGTGTGGCAGAAAGGTGAACGGCACGCCGAAGATGTTCACGTATTCGGGATCGAAATGCCCGGTCTTTGGATTCAATTCGTAGGAAGTTCGGCGAAGTCCGCGACCCACCACCTGCTCGCATAGCAGCTGACTCGTGAACGCACGCAGCCCCATGATGTGCGTGACGGTCTTCGCGTCCCAGCCTTCGGACAGCATCCCGACCGCGATGACGTTCTGGATCGGTCCTCCCGCTTGGCCATCCTGGCCCACAGTATCGACCTGCCGGCGAAGGACCTGCGCACGCTCCGCGCGTGTTAGCCTGCGCGGCTTGTCACCGCCTTCGCCATTTTCATCGCTGCCCCCACCGTTCTCGGAGTCTACTGCCTCTTCTTCCTGCGCCTCGGCCTCTTCCAGAACCTTGGAATCAATATGCAGTGTGCGAGCAGGGTCGCAAAGCTCGTCGATATGAATCTTCTTGTGGTCGATCGCGTACTTCACCCGAGCGGCCGTCTCGGTCCGATTCGCAATGGTGATCATTACCGGGGGCGTCGGATGCCCCGCCGTCTGCCAAGCCTCGCGCGCTTCGCGCCAGTCATAGCCGAGCAGGTAGTAAGCGTTCATCACGAGGTCCGGCAGAGGTTCCTCTGCTTCGGCCTTGCGATTGAGATCGTCGTGAACTTCAGAATCCGCGTAGATGTGGTAAAGCCGCGACCGGTAGTTCTTCGCGTCGGGCACCGCATCATCCCGAATGACCACGCGTGGAGTCTTTACCAGTCCGCATTCGATCGCGTCGTTCAGGCCAAAGTCACTGACGATCCAATCGAACAGCGCCTCCGCGGTGCTCTTCTTTCCTGAGGGAGCAAATGGCGTTGCCGAAAAGTCATAGCAGCCGAGGATTCCCCGCGCTCGGTTGATCCGGTCGAGGCCCCCAATCCATTTCGTCGCTTCCTCGATCTCGTCCTTTGAAACGCCCTTGATCTTCGACTCGGCCGGCATGCGCCAGGCATGATGGGCTTCGTCATTGATAACGAGGATGCTGCGCGAGCTGGCCATCTCTTCGAGCACCTCGCGCACGTAAGCCTCATCGCTCTTGGCCCCGCGTTTGTCCACGCTCCGTCGCTTTTGGATTCTCTCCTCGCTCTCCCAATTAAGCGTGTGCCAATTGATGACTTGCACATGTCCCTGGCGAAGCCGATCGAGAAGCGCCGATGGGACAATCCGAAAGGCGTCAAAATAGTTGCCGACGCCCGCCGGCACGAGGACTTTCAGCCGGTTCTTGACTGTGAGTCCTGGCGCGACGACCAATACGCTCTTGGAGAACCGCGCATCGTTCGGATAGGTGACCTTGTTGATGACATGCCAGGCGATAGCCATCGCCATCACGATGGTTTTCCCGGAGCCGGTTGCCATCTTGGCGCAAATGCGCAGAAAGTCGCCGCCATCGGAAGGAATGGCGATTCCTGTGCGCTCTGCCGCAGGCGCCTCAGTCAACCAGATCAACGTCTCGATCGCTTCGAGTTGGCAGAAGAAGAACCGACGGGCCTCAAACTCCTCTGGATCGTTCCAGTGTTCGAGCAGCCGCCGCGTGACTCCTGTCACGCCTGGGTAATCGGCTTCGCGCCACGCCTTGACGCGGGGGCGAATCTTGTTGGCCAGCTCTATTTCGACGAAGATTCCCGGATCGTCGAAGCTCTTGGAGCTTTCGGAAGCGACGACGTAACCGGCCGGCCGGCGGCCATCCTTGAGGCTGAACGTCCGCGTCTCCCGATTGTAGCTCCAGTAACGCTTCGGCTCTTCATACGGCGAATTGATGATGAGCCGGTCGATGTTGCGACGTTCCATCACTTACCGCCGCTGGCGCAACGCCTTTCAAGGTCCGCGATTACAAGGTTCAACGCCGCAAACGCTGCATGCGCCGTACCGCGGTCGCATCTCATCCGCTTGCGAACCTCGCGGCCAGGATGAATGAGGTTTCTGAAGTCTTTGGCAAGGCGGGCCTGGTCGGCAGTTTGCTCCGAAATATCGCCAAGCTCGCGAGCGACCCTGATATAATGGTCAAGATCCCACTCATTCGGGTCGCTTGCGAGTTTGAATTTACCTTGAGCCGCGTTCAGCCCTGACAGCCGCTCCGGCGTGTTGGTCCGCGTAACCGTCCAGAGCAACAATGCCTCAACGGCTGAGCCTGCCAACACCGTGGCGGCTTTCCACTGCCCGCTGTTCAGCGCCGCCTCGCTCGATGAAACATCCAAGCGGACGCTGAGACGGAGATCATCGTCTCCAAGAAATTCCAGCCCGGACGTTGAGGCTTCGATCCCTTCATCGGGACATTCGCTCAAGAGCAACCGGAGCCGCGTTACCGCATCTTGCTTTTCTACGGTCGGCCAGAGCCAGGGTGATCCTGCTACGAGGGGATCAAGGGGATGTTCGAGCTGCTTTGCGAGATGTCGAAGAGCCGAGGCCGCCCAAACGTATTCAGTATATTGCTTCGCGGTTAGCCTCAGAGTCGCTTCCGGAAGACGGTCGAGCAGATCGACCAACGCGGCGAGTGCCGGACCGTCGTGCAAATAGGGATTTGGTGGCGGGTTGGTCGCCTTCGTCCACGGGAAAGCCTCGAAGATCATACGGACAACATCACTTGGAAGTACAGTAGCCATACCAGCTCCCTCGGAGCTGCTTACGGCGCGGTTGCGCCGAATTCGCGCACATCGACCTGGACGCCAGCGCGAAGCGCCTCATCGGCCGTCGCCAGCAATTGGCGCGTAATCTGCTCGTCTACGTAGGACTCGCCGCAGTTGTCGCAGATTCGAGCAGGGACGCCCTTGATCACCAACGTCGTGCCGCCGCGCTCAAGCGTAACGGTGGTCTTGCCCGGACGCGTCTCACCATGCTTGCAGATCGCGCACTTCATTGTGTTTTCCTCTTTTCGAAACTCGGCTCCCAGAGGTCCGGATCCGGCTCGTACACAGTCACGATTATTGTTTCATTATCGCTTGCGTTGTCGGCGGCGACCACGTGTATCGGCCGCGTCCCGCGCCAGCCAAGCAAAAGCCGGCTCGGATACGGAAAGTCTCCCGGATAGCTCTCAATTTCCTTGCCCTGCTCCACTATTG
>DAHVFB010000142.1 GCA_027317185.1 Deltaproteobacteria bacterium | reverse complement strand
GTTCGGTGGACAGTACTGATTGCGATTGGAAACTGTCCAACCAGCCCGGCATCTGCTTACGCGTAATTTTCAATGGCCGCGACTCTTGATTCGGCAGCGTTCAGCGACGGTGTTTCCAAACTTCGACGCACTTGCGCAGACCGGATACGGTGCGAAAGCGAGTAGGGCGCAATCGATGATATCCTGCTGTGGCCCGGCTCCTGGCGGGCCGTGATCGCAGGCTGGAAAACCTGCCGGGCGAGTGTTACATGGGACGCTCGCTCGGGACCAAAATTGTGAAATCAGAATGAATGAGATACAGCGCGAGGTGGAAACGGTTGAGGGGACCCTCGACCAGGTGCTGTTTCTCAACGATCAGAATGGTTACGTCGTCGCGATGCTCAAGCGCGAGGCCGACGCGGGCGGCGACCGCATCACGATTGTCGGTAATCTCGGCGGAGTGGAAATCGGGGCGGGACTGCGGGCGCATGGCCATTTTGAAAAGCATCCCCGCTATGGCGAACAGTTCAAAGTAGCGGATGTGGAAATTTTGCGCCCGGCGGGTGTGGCGGCGCTTGAGCGTTATCTCGCCTCCGAGATCAAGGGAGTGGGACCGGCGCTGGCGCGCCGGATCGCGCAGTATTTTGGTGAAAGCCTGTCCGATGTGCTCGATCGCGAGTCTCATCGTCTGCGGGAAGTTCGCGGGCTGGGGGCGATCGTGGCGCAGCGAATCACGGCTGCGTGGAGCGATGCCTCCGGTCTGCGCGAGCTGACGGTTTTTCTGCGCGGTCACGGTATCCCGGCGGTACACGCGCGCCGCATTCATCAGCTATATGGCCGGGGTTCGCTGCAGGTGGTGCGGGACGATCCGTATCTGCTGGCGCGCGAAATACACGGCATCGGCTTCCGCACCGCCGACACGATCGCGGAACAACTCGGCATTCCGCGCAATTCAATCGAGCGCGCACGCGGCGCAACGCTCTATCTGCTCGAGCGGATGGCCGAGGAGGGCCATGTGTTCGCGCCGCTCGCATATATCGTGAACCAGTTTTCGAGCGGATTGGAAATGGATGCGGAACTGGCGGCGGCGGCGGTTGCGGAACTGGCGGCGGCAGGCGCCGTGGTGTCGGAACAGCTTGACGATGATCGCATCGTTTATCTGAAGAATCTGCATGAGGCTGAAACCAATGTCGCCCGGCGGCTGATTGCGCTTACGCGTGGCCGTCCGATCGGTCCCAAGCTGGTTGAGTGCGCGATGGCGGCGGCGATCAAAGAAGCGAGCTTTCAATTGTCCATCGAACAGCGCCACGCAATTCACACGGCGCTCAAAAGCCGCGTAACGGTGATCACGGGTGGACCGGGTACCGGCAAGACCACGATTTTGCGACAGTTGATAGCGGGACTCAAAGCCGCCGGAATCCGGGCGACGCTGGCGGCGCCGACCGGGCGCGCCGCGCGGCGGCTAGCCGACACCGCGGGACATGAGGCGAAGACGCTACATCGGTTACTGGAATACTCGCCCGACACCGGCGAATTCATCCGTTGTGAAGCATTTCCGCTGCGCACCAATTACCTGATCGTCGATGAAGCCTCGATGATGGATATCGAGTTAGCCTCGAGCCTGCTCGAGGCCTTGCCGCCGCAGAGCTCGCTGCTGCTGGTTGGCGATCGCGATCAGTTGCCGTCGGTTGGACCGGGCAGCGTGCTCAAGGACGTAATCGTGTCAGGCCTGGTGCCGGTGGTTGCGCTCAGTCAGGTATACCGGCAGGCGCGCGAGAGCCTGATCGTCGCGAATGCGCATCGCCTCAATCGCGGTCACGCGCCGGAAGCGGCAAATGGCGCAAACGACGATTTTTTCTTCTTCGAACGGGCTTCGACGGAAGATGTAATCGCCACCATCAAGCAGCTCATGTCTCAGCGGTTGGTGGGCAAATTCGGTATCAACGATCCCCGCGAAATTCAGGTGCTGACGCCGATGAATCGCGGCCCATTGGGGACGCAGGCGCTCAATCGTGAACTGCAGGAGCTGCTAAATCCAGGCGGACGGGAGCTGAAGGCGGGCGATCGCCGTTTGCGCGAGGGCGATCGCGTCATCCAGATTCGGAATAACTACGACAAGCTGGTGTTTAACGGCGCCATCGGCAGGGTTGTCGCGGTCGATAGTGAACGCAACGCGTTGACGGTTCTGTATGAAGAGGGAACCGTAAAATATGAGATTTCGGAACTCGATCAGCTCGCGCTGGGCTATGCGATTTCGATCCACAAGAGCCAAGGCAGCCAGTACCCCGCGGTGGTGATACCGGTGCATCAAAGCCACTACCTTATGCTGCGGCGCAATCTGCTCTACACCGCGATCACGCGAGCCGAACGGGTATGCATTCTGGTCGGCGCTCGCAACGCGCTGCTACAGGCCGTGCGCAATGTGGACGAGCGCCGCAGATGGAGCCAACTGAGCGAGCGGCTCAGAATTGCATGAAATCCCGGCGGCGTAATTCGCCGGCGTCACATTTCGGTCCGGGCTCCATTAAAAGTGCGGACGCCCTTGAGGAACGCTTCGATATCGCTCTGCCGAAAGCGCTTGGCCCGGCCGATCGAATGACAGGGCAATTCCCCGCGCCTGACCATTCGGTAAATGGTCATCTCGGTCACCTGTAGCATGCTAGCCAGTTGACTAACGGTATAGAATTCTGGCCTGCTTTGACTTACTAATTCTCGTTTCATGCGGGGTGCGCCTTCTTTAATTTGATGTCGGAGGCCAAGCTGACTGAGGAAAATCTCGCCACTCAATGTTTATGAGTGTGTATTTCATCCCCATCGTGAAGATTTGTCAAGTCTATACCCAGTTAGCTTTAGGGCATAGCGGCACGCTTTACGTTTAGGGGTCGAGATAGCAGTGTTCTCTTTCGCGCCATGGATGTGGAGGAATGCCTCAGCGGCTGCGAGGATAATCCGATAAAACGCGGCTGAGCGTCATTTGTACTATGGTCCGGAGGTTGCGTATCCCACCGGACTTGCCTTTGAGGGGGGATTTAGATGGATGATGTCCAATGGCATGCGCCCTTAAGTGCGAATGCCTGCTGCCCGGTCCTGCCACGTTGCCCAGCGTGCTCGTTGCTGGAAGTGGTTTTTTACCGTTTTGATATTTTCAAGACGAGGTTCGGACGCGAGCCGAGGCCCGACGACCCGCTGTTTTTCGATCCCGAGTCCGATTCGCCGGTACAGGCGGGACCGTTCCAGACTCATAGCCAGCTCGCCGACGCCTGCCGCGAAACCGGCGTGGAACTGGCGCTGTTGAGTAAATTCTGGGACTTGGGGGAGGACACCGTGTAGGGTTTCCGCCGAGACCCTGATTAAGCCGAAAGTTAGCGAGTTTTCAGGGACGCGAGCGCCGCGCGGATTAGCTGCGCGGCGCTCGCTGCAGTATCATCAGGTTCACGAATCGATTGAACCGCCCGCGCAGTTTGCGGACGGTTAGGCGGTGAAATGTTGATTCTGTTCCGGGCAAGCCTGCGCGGTGTTTTTGATCCTGCGTAATAGCGGATATTCGGCGTGAAAATCGGTACACGTCTGGCTCTGGCTTTGTTGATCGCCTTGACCCCGGTCCTGGTGATCTACAGCTATTTCAATTTTCATATTTCCTCACGCGTCTATCGCGATAATTTCCAGCGCGAGACTCGCGCCACCACCCGCAGCCTCCGCGCGGCGCTGCTCGAGGACATCAAGACCGAAGAATGGGATCAGATATCCTCGGTGCTCCAGCAATTACGCGATCAAGGCACCGAGGCCGCCATCTTCAAACCCAATCGCTCGCTATGGTTCGCGCTGCCTAAATTTCCCGCCAAACTTTATCCGCCCAAGACGGCTTTCGCGGTGGTGGACAGAAGAGAAAGCTGGGAAACTGATCGGCAAGTCGGTCCGCGCTATTGGTTCTGCCGGCTCGCGCCGCTGTCGCTCTCTCACCAACCGGCCATCGGTTACATCATGGTGGCCGAGAATCTGACCGAGCTGCGCGAGGATAACGCCCGCCGGTTCATGTCCTCGATTGCCGCGGCAATCATGGTGCTGGTCATGGCCGCCGGTATCATCACACTTGCGACCCGCCGCTACGTAACCCGTCCGCTGGCGGAATTATCGCTGCGCGTTAGCCGTTTTTCCTCCAACGAAGACGATCCCGATCGGGCGTTGGGCCGCAATGAAGTGGAATTGCTGACCGAGGAATTTCGCCGGCTGGACGCCGAGCTGATCATGTCGCGCGAGCGTCTGTTACGGGAGCATCGGCGGCAGCTTGAACTCGAGCGCAACCTGCGTCACTCCGACAAGCTCGCCACTATCGGGATGATTGCTTCCGGGCTGGCCCATGAGATCGGCAGTCCGATGGCGGTTATTCGCGGACGGGCCGAACATCTGCGCATCAATTTAGACCAGCCCGACAAGCTGTGGGAGGGACTGGGCATCATCATTGCGCAGATCGATCGCATCTCGAGTATCGTGCATCGGCTATTGGATTACGCCCGCCGGCGGGAGCCGATGCGGGTGCGCTATGATCTCCGTCAGATTGTGATGCGGGCGCTCAGTCTGATCGAAACCGAAGTTTCGCGCCGCAACATCCGGATGGTCGCCGATCTCGGGAGCACGCCGCTGATCGTCGATTGCGATGCCGATCAGCTTCAGCAGGTGTTCGTTAATTTGGGCCTCAACGCACTTGATGCCATGCTGGCGCAGGACGACGGCCTCCTTTATGTTTCGGCGGCGCCGCTCGATAACGGCCAGGCTGGCTACATGCGGGTAGTCTTCGAAGATAACGGCCCCGGAGTGCCGGCGGAGAACCGGCCACAGATTTTTGATCCGTTCTTCACCACCAAGGAGCCGGGCCGCGGTACCGGCATGGGTCTGGCTGTAAGCCAGTCGATAGTGCAGGACCATGACGGAGAAATAACGATGGAACCGCGTGAACCGCATGGTGCGCGCTTTTTTGTCACGCTTCCGGCCGCGCACGGCGGAGAAGAACAGAGGCAGCTTCAGGCATGACTATCGAACCGGCAACCATTCTGGTCGTCGACGACGATCGCGAAGTTACCAGCATGCTGTCCGACATCCTGAGCGGCGCCGGTTATCGCACGCTGAGCGCCAGTTCGGGAAACGAAGCGCTCCAACTGGTGCGCAATCAAAACCCCGATCTTCTGATTACGGATTTACGGATGACGGGGATGAGCGGTCATCAGCTTCAGGTCGAGATGAAAAAGATCGCGCCCGCGGTGCCGACCGTGATCATCACGGCGTTCGGTTCGATCCAGACCGCGGTCGAATCGATGAAACTCGGCGCGTTTGATTACATCACGAAGCCGTTCAGTAATCAGGATCTGATGCTGATGGTGTCGCGCGCCCTCGAGGATCGCAAACTGCGCCTCGAAGTGAGGCTCCTGCGCGGGGAACTGGCTCGCAGTTATGGACTCGATAACATCATTGCGGCCAACCCGAAGATGCTCGAAATATTGGATCAGCTCCAGCTCGTGGCGCAAAACGATGCCAGCGTGCTGATTCGCGGCGAGAGCGGCACCGGTAAGGATTTGCTGGCGCGCGCGATCCATTTCATGAGCGCGCAGCGCGACGGCGCCTTCGTGCCGGTCAATTGCGCTGCAATTCCAGAGACCCTGCTCGAAAGCGAGTTGTTCGGCTATGTGCGCGGAGCGTTCACCGACGCGCGCCAGCCCAAGACCGGGCTATTCGAATCGGCCAGCAGCGGCACGCTGTTCCTCGATGAAATTGGTGAACTGTCGCCCGCCGTTCAGGCCAAGCTGCTGCGCGCGATCGAAGACAAAATGATCCGTCCACTCGGCGCGACTGCGGAAACGCAGGTGATAGTGAGGATCATCACCGCAACTAATGCCGACCTCGAAAAGATGCTCCAGCAGGGACGCTTCCGCACTGACCTGTACTATCGCCTCGCCGCGGTGACGCTGACCATTCCGCCGCTGCGTGAAAGGCCCGAAGATATTCCACTGTTAATCAAGCATTTTATCGCCCGCGCGGCGGCGCAGGCCGGCCGCCCGGTGCCGCTAATCGAGGCCGAGGCGATGGATGCGCTGTTGCGTTATCCGTGGCCCGGAAACGTACGCGAGCTGCAGAACGCAATTCAGCACACGATTATCCTCATGCGCGAGGGCAGCGTCCGCCGACGCGATCTGCCGGCTAAAATTGCGGGCGACACCGATTCGCCTTCGGGCATGATCGATCAGGCGGTCAGCCGGCGTATCACGATGGATCAACTCGAACGGGAGTATGTGCGGGCGGTGCTGACCTCGGTCGGCGGCAACAAGAGCGAGGCCGCCAGCATCCTGCAAATCGATCGCAAGACGCTCTATCGCCGATTGCAGGACGAAGATCAGAGCTGACCCGCCGCTCAGGCGCATCCACAATCAAGCTTCAGAGCGCTGTGACAAGCATCTATACCGCCTGTTTATCCCTTTGAAAGTCAGAGAAGTTGTTCTTGGCCGAAATAACTAATATATACGCATTGAATTAGTCTTTGACTGATCAGGACGTATCAAGAGGGCGGATATTTGTCCGCATGGAGGGGAAATGTCGAAGCTAAAATTAGTGAAAAGAGGCTTTTTTCGTCTTTCGATGGTAGCTGCTTGGTTGGTAGCGGCCAGCATTGGGCCAATTCCACTTGCCCAGGCCGGCTCAGTTCGTTCCCCACTCGCGGCGCTCGATACCCCGCCTATATCGTCGCAAACGAAGAACCTGTGGGCGGGAAGGTTCTCGGCCGCCAGGGATCAGGAATCAGGCGTTTTTTCCAACAGCCGGCCCGGACCGGTTACTCCGTTGTCCGCTCGTGCCGAAGTCACCGGAACCTATGGATCTACTTCTTGTACCGGGACATGCGATGCCACCAATGGGGACTGCGGCTGTTTGCTATTTAGCGGGCATCTGGCTTCAAACACCAGCACTGGCCAGATTGAAACCGCTATAAATCTTAACCTCGACGATTGTTCACCGTCGCCCAACGGAGCCGTATGCTGCCCCGCCGATGGCGCTGCGATTGCCTTCAATCCGCGGGATACGATTGAACTGGATGTGCTTCTCGCCGGTTCCTACTGCTCTATCTCCACCCCGGGCGGCAGCTTGATTGTAACCGTAAATGCCAACTATTTAGCGGCAGGCGGAAAAGGGCGTTATGCAAATGCCGGTGGTACTGGTAGCAGCCAAATTTCCGGAGTAATCAATGGCCCCGCCGCCTTTGGCTGGATCAACGCCAACGGAAATGTTCAACCAAATCCGTGAGCGCGCCGTTGGTTGAAGTTGCAAAGGACGCCCTTCGGCGTCCTTTGCTTTTTATCGTATGCGCGGATTGCTGATCTTCTGACGAGCGGGTTAGCGCATCGAGACCGTGTGCGGGACGCCGGGGATGGCTTCGGCCGGAGCGTGCTTGCGCGAGCGCAGGAACGCGACCAGATCGTCGAGTTCCTGCGGCTTAAGAATTCCGGCGAAGGCGGGCATGTTGTAGCCGCCGTTCATGATCCGGATCGTGATGTCATTCGCGGTCAGACGATCGCCGATGTAAGTCAGGTTGGGCCCGCGCTCGCCGCCATTGCCGCCGATGTTATGGCAGAACTCGCAGCCGCGCTCATGGAATAGCTGCGCGCCCTGGAAAATCGGACCGCTGGCCGCACCAATCACGCTGACCGGCAACGGTTTGGCGCCGAAATCCGGCGACCATGGCGACCGCCGCCCTTCGATCCAGAATGAAACTATAGTCACCACGATCAGAACCACCGCGGCTACCGCCCACGGGCGGTTCTTTGGATGACGCTCGCCGGCGCTGCCGACGACCGGCACCAATAATAGCCAGATCACCACGATTACCGGCGCCAGTACCATGAAGGCCGATTCAATCGAATGCGGCAGCAGCGCGAGGACCGCGAAATACCAGGTCAGGTACCAGTCCGGACGCGGGTCGCTCGCCAGCAGACTCGGATTGGGCGGTCCGCCCAATTTCGGTGGGCCGATAAAGATGGCCAGCAGCACGATCACGCCCACCACGCCGGTCATGAAGATCACGTCGCGCCAGGCCACATCGGGCCAGAATGCCTCGCCTCGATCTTTCAGCAGCTTTTCGTAACGCGAGCGATAGGTCTTCGGATCCACCGGCTGGCCCGGAACCGGCGGCTCCGAGATGCCGTCGTGAATCACCAGATAAAGATGAATCGCGAGCAGGCCGAAGATCATCGCGGGGATGAAAAATACGTGGAAGGCGAAGAAGCGGCTCAGGGTCGCGCCGCTCAGAGTCTTGCCGCCGAGCAGGAAGCGCGCGGCGGGCTGGCCGATAATCGGCAGTCGTCCGATCTGCTCGGCCGCCACCACCGTCGCCCACACCGCGGTCTGATCCCAGCGCAGTAACTGGCCGGTGAAGCCCATCGCGATCACCAGAAAAAGCAAAAGCACGCCGGTGATCCAGTTGAATTCGCGCGGGTATTTGTAGCAGCCCATCAAAAAGACCTGCGCCATGTGGATGCCGACCATCAGCACCATTAGCGAGGCGCCGAAGAA
>DAHVFB010000141.1 GCA_027317185.1 Deltaproteobacteria bacterium | reverse complement strand
GCGTTGGTGCGCTCGATACCCGCGATCGTCGGCAGCCGCCTAATCGTCATTGTCCGCCCGTTTCGCGGCGAAAAGAATTGACCATCTTGATGAAATTATAAAAGCCGGTGAAGATTCCGATGAAGATACAGATCGCAGTCAGGATCGGCGCGGTTTTGAAATAGTCATCCAGATAATAGCCGAGAATTGCTCCGCCGATCACCGGGGCGGTCAACATTCCCACCACCGCCGTCCAGCGACCAATACTGCCGAAATTTTTATTCGCGCCAGCCATTTTTATCTATCATCCGTGGCGCGCAACGCTTCGTCAGCCGCTTCGATCGTGCGATCGATCTCCGCCTTGCCATGTGCGATCGAGACGAACATCGCCTCGAACTGCGACGGTGGAACGTAGATCCCCCGCTCGAGCAATCGATGGAAAATACGTGCGAAGCGCTTAGAGTCGCAACGGCGAGCGGATTCAGCATCTGTCACATTGTTTTCGCCGATAAACATCGTGAGCAGCGATCCGGATCGATTGACGCACCCAAGCTGATGATTTTGCCGCAGCGCCATCCGCAAGCCATCGGCCAGCCGGGCCGCGGCCGATTCCAGATTCTCATAGATGCCGGGTTGGCGCAGAATCTTCAAGGTTTCGATGCCGGCGCGAACCGACAGCGGATTACCGGACAGGGTGCCCGCCTGATAAACCGGGCCCAGGGGCGCCAGCAAATCCATCAGCTCCGCGCGACCGGCCACCGCACCGATCGGCAGGCCGCCGCCGATCACCTTGCCGAACATCAGCAGGTGCGGATCGGCACTGCGATACGATTCGTAGGCGGCGCCGTAACGCAGGCGAAACCCGGTGATCACTTCGTCGCAGATCAGCAGCGCACCGTGGCGATGGGTCAGCGCACTCAACTCGCCCAAAAAATTCTCGCCGGGCGGGACCACTCCCATGTTGGCGGGAACCGGTTCGACGATCACGGCGGCGATCTCGCCGGGAAAGGCGGCAAAGCATTGTTCGACACTTGCCAGCGAGTTGTACCGGGCCACTGCCGTCAGGCCTGCGATCGCGTCGGGCACCCCGGCGCTATCGGCGATCCCCAGCGTCATCCCGCCGGATCCCGCGCGTACCAGCAGGGCATCGCTATGGCCATGATAGCAGCCGTCGAACTTGAGAATTCGTGGACGGCCGGTGGCCGCGCGCGCGAGGCGCAAGGCGGTCATGCCGGCCTCGGTGCCGGAACTGACCAGCCTCACCTCTGTGCGGCGGGAACCGCCTGAGAAATCATCTCGGCCAGCGTTACTTCGAGTTCGGTTGGCGCTCCATAACCGAACCCATCGCGCGCCTGTTCGGCAATTGCAGTAACGACCTGCGGATGTGCATGGCCGAGAATTGCGGGACCGTAGGCACCGACGTAATCGAGCAGACGATTTCCATCGAGGTCGAAAACGTAGGCAGCCTCTGCCCGCGAAATGAACAGCGGCGTGCCGCCGACGGCGCGCCATGCGCGCACTGGGGAGTTAACCGCGCCCGGAATCACTTTTGCTGCACGGTTGAACATCGTGGAAGATTTTTCGTTCAAAATCATTTTAGATCGCTACTCGCAGGACGAATGCGCATCGTTCGCGGCCGACAATTTGCCGCGAGCACGCCATTTTCTTGACAGCCGTCGATATGATCCCGCAGATTGGCTTCTGGAGCCAACATGGCGGGATGACGCCGCGGCAGGTTTGCGCGTTAATTACAGGCGGAATTTTTATTGCCGATTTTACCGAATTAAATCGCATGCTTCTGATCGATCATGGGTATCGTGCTTGTACCTGTAGACAAAAGAGTTTATCAAGTTGACTTCGTTGTGAAACTTGCAATGCGCGTGGTCGCGTTTTTCGCGCGATTTTCCAGGGGGGCGGCGCATCGTAGTGAGTAAAAGAATCTGTATTTCATTCAGGATTAATTTTCCCGGAAATTCTGATTTCGGATTGCACTTGCGCCCTTGCGAAGTTGATATCTCATTGCCGTAAACGTCACAGGTAGCGGTCCGAGCGATGGAAAATCTAGTTATCCACAAGTGTGGATAAGGTTGTGCGTAATTTTTCTAGTTTTGTTTTCGGAATTAGCGCGGAGACAGCGCCGGGAGGGGGTCAATGGAAGGACTTTGGGAAAAAACTTCTGAACGAGTGCGTGACACTCTGGGCCAGGTCGGCTACGAGACTTGGATCTGCCCCCTGAATTTCGTTGGACTTAAGGGCAAAACCGCAACCCTGGAAGCGCCCAATCGATTTTTCCGCGATTGGGTTCAGGATCGTTATTTCGACGTGATTCGGACTTCGCTGACGGCGGAAGCTGGCCAGGAAGTCGATCTCAAGCTGACGGTCTGCGAACGCAACGGCTTGCCGGTAGCCGAAAATCCCGCCCCGCCCGCACCTGCGCCAGTTCGCCCCGCGCGCGCGCCAAAAGTGGTCGAAGAACGCCGCGACCGGGGATCGCTGAACAATCTCAATCCGCGCTATACCTTCAACGAATTCGTAGTCGGCTCGGCGAATCAGTTCGCCCATGCCGCCGCGCAGGCGGTTTCCGAGCATCCGGGCGAGAAGTACAATCCGCTTTTCATTTATGGCGGTGTCGGTCTGGGTAAAACTCATCTGGTTAGCGCGATCGGTCATCACGTACTGGCCAATGGCGGCGGACGGCGCAAGGTGCTGTTCATGCCGGCCGAAGTATTCATGAACGAGCTGATCAGCTCGATACGCCGCGACAACATGGGCGACTTCAAAGACCGTTTCCGCCGGGTCGATATGCTGATTCTCGACGACGTTCAGTTCCTGGCCGGTCGCGAGCGTACCCAGGAGGAATTTTTTCACACCTTCAATTCGCTGCACTTCGATCGCCATCAGATTGTTCTGACTTCGGACAAAGTGCCCCGCGACATTCCAGGTCTGGAAGAACGGCTGCGGAACCGCTTCGAATCCGGACTGATCGCCGACATCGCGCCGCCCGATCTCGAGACCCGAGTTGCCATCATCCAGAAGAAGGCGGTGCTGGAAAACCTCGATCTGTCATCCGATGTTATCCTGTATGTCGCGCAGAATGTCTCCTCCAACGTCCGCGAGCTCGAGGGCTGTCTGACGCGGCTTGCCGCGCTCGCCTCCATGAACAAGGCGCAGATTACCGTCGACTTCGCCCGTCAGGCGCTGCACGACCTGATACGCGACCACGACGTGAAGCCGGATATCGATGCGATCCAGAAGACCGTCGCGGATTTCTTTCACATCCGTCTGGTCGATTTAAAATCCAAGAAGCGCACCCAGCACATCGCATTCTGCCGGCAGGTGGCGATGTTCCTGTGCCGGAAACTCACCGACAGCTCGTTTCCCGCTATCGGCGATTCATTTGGACGCGATCATTCCACCGTAATTCACGCCTATAATCTGATCGCGCGGCGGGTAGCCAATGACTCGGCTTTCCGCCTTTCGATGGATAAAATCGCCCGCGAATTGAAGGTTACCGTCAACCATGCAGCATAAAGTACTGCATTAAGTTAACAGCTTGTGCACAATCTGTGGATAAATTCAGGGGTATCAACAGGCGCGGCAAACACGCGGCAGGAAGCGGGCAGGCTCAGGGCGTTCGCACACACCTTTTCGATGTCGAAATTGCGTTCATATTCACACACTTACGTGTCGGCTAAACATATCAACAGGACCTACTGATCTTCCTGAGTATTCTTTTTAATTAATAAAGATCAGTAATAGGAGTGGGGCGCTGGACCATGGAACTCTCAATCGATCGAACATCCCTCGCGAATGGACTCGCCCTGGTGCAGGGCATCGTTGAACGGCGCAACACGGTTCCGATCCTCGGCCACGTGATGATCGAAGCGGAAGGTGGAAACCTGAACCTGCTGGCCACCGACTTGGAAGTTGGAATCAAGACCGCGCTGTCATGCAAATCGAACGGCGGCGGAACCATCACCCTCAATGCCCGCAAAATTTTTGAGATCGTACGCGAAGCCGGGGGCGAGGAAGTCAGTCTCAAGTCGCTGGAAAACGATTGGGTCGAGCTTAAATGCGGGCGGGCCAGGTTCAAAATGATGGGTCTCGATCCGCGCAGCTTCCCCGCGATGCCGCACAAAGCCGAAACCAAAGCCGGGGGCAAGACGATCAAGGCCGAGATGACAGTGCCGCCCGCGGTGCTCGCCGCGATGATCGACAAGACCATTTTCGCCGTCAGTCCGGACGAAGCCCGTTACAATTTGAGCGGCGTATATCTGGAATCGCCCGCGCCCGGGACCGCGCGGATGGTGGCTACCGATGGTCACCGGCTCGCGACTATCGATCGCGAAGTGCCCAACTTTTCCATGGAAGGCGGAGTAATCATTCCCCGCAAAGGACTCACCGAGCTGCGACGGTTGCTCGATCGCGCCGATCAGGGCGAAGTTAATCTGCAAATCGATAACCAAATCGCCTACATCAAACGCTTATCAACCGAGGTTTCGATGCGTCTGGTCGAGGGCGAATTCCCGGATTACAAGGGCGTCATTCCGAAGCAGAATCGCTACCATATCCCAGTGAATCGGGACGCCCTCATGGCCGCCATCAAGCGCGCGGCGATCTTCTCGAATGAACGCTACCACGGCGTGAAATTCGGAGTGTCTGCCGGCACCTTGACCGTGTCATCGACCAGTCCCGAAATGGGCGAAGCCAGCGAAACCATCGACATCGATTTCACCGGCGAGGAGTTTTCGGCCGGATTTAACGCCAGCTATTTGTTACAGGTGATGAATGTAATCGAGCCCGGCAGCGAGGCGGTGCTGGGGCTTACCGACGAGGTCAGTCCGGGGGTGATCACCACCCCGTCGGACGGCACCTTCACCTACGTCGTGATGCCGATGCGGCTGTAGGACTCGGCGCTTTCACTTTGGCGCTGGCGGAGAGCCGAGCTTGATTAGCACAACGGAATTGCGAACGCCTTTGGCGCCCTGCCACGGAAAATTCGCTTCCTCGGCCACGATGGTCCCCGGCAAATTCAGATCGGACAGATCGCGCCGCCGTACGATGACCCATTCCGCATCGCCATGCTCGATGGCTCTTTGCACGCCCATGGGAAAGCTGAACAGCGGCAACGGCCGATACGGTTCGAGATAGAAAAAGGTTTCCAGGTTCCTGAAAAAAACCAGCTTGGAGAGGTCGGGTCCGACTTTCGCCATCACCACCCTGGCGAATGGCTTTTCACCGCGATAGGCTTCGGCGGCCGGCATCGCGAACATATAGATGTAAGCCATCGCCAGATAGGCAATCATCCCCACCGAGGCCGCGATGCGATCGGGCCTGAGCTCCCGGAGCGCGTAAACGACCCCGATTATCGCGACGCTCCAGAGCGCCGTGTAAACCAGCGGATATGGGAGCGTGGGCATCAGGTCCAGTGGATGCGGAAGTATCCACGCGGGCGGCAGCAGCGCGAGCACGCTTAAAATGGTTCCGATCGCCAACCCGATATAGCCGATTTTGGTTAACCACCAGGCGAGCGGCGTCAGCAGTTCTTTCGGAGAAGTGATAAGGCGCGCAACGATCAACGCGGCGGCTGGCAGAATCGGCAACAGGTAGTAGCTGCGGCGCGATCCCGAGAGCGTAAAAAAAACAAAAATACTCCAGAAAAATACTTTTGCGAACCGATCGGCGCGCGTGCTCCTATCGTCCTTCCCATCGCCGCCATGAATTTGCGCCAGGGCCCCCGGCAGCAGTATCGACCATGGCGCCATCAGCAGGAAAATCACAAATAAATAAAGATAGATCGGTCCTTTATGATCGAAGGGCTCGAAATATCGCACCACGTTTTCGCGATAGACCAGGTAAAGCCCGCGATCCGAATGCATCAGACGCTGCGAGATGACGAAGGGCGCTACATAAATGATGGCTGCGAGGGCCATCGCGGGCGCCGTTGTCCAGTTGAAAAACCAACGGTTACGCTCGATAAACCATCGAATTCTTGCGCTAACGCCGCCGCGCAGAAAGTGATCGCGCAGATCGTCCCAGCCCTGCGCAAAACATGAGTAAGCGCCGATGATCAGGATCGGCAGCACAAATCCAAGTAGTCCTTTGGTCTGCGAGGTCAGCGCCATCACGATCCATAGCGCGACCACCCACATCCCGCCGCGCCGCTTTTCGTTGTGTAGAAACAGCGCCAGCGCGATCAGTTCACCGGTGACGGTCTCGACGTCGGCGGAAGCATGACGCGAGAAAAAGACGAAACTATAGCTGGTGGCCAGAATGAAGCCGCTCCAGGCCGCGACTTTCCAATCGTATAGCCGGCGCGCGATCGACATCAGGACCGCGACTCCGAGCAGACCGGCGATCGCGCATGGAATTCGCGCCGCGGCCTCATCCATCGTGCCGAGGGCGCGCGCGGCGCCCACCACCAGCCAGTAGGTACCGAGCGGTTTATCGAAATACGGACGATTGTCGATTGTCGGCCAGAAGTAGTTGCCGGTGGCAAGCATCTCGCGCGCGATCTCGGCCCATCGGAACTCCGAGGCCCACAGTGCTCGCGCGCCGATCCGAACGAAGAAAAGTATTGCCGCGAAGATCAGCACCGCCGTCGCCAGCCGGCGCCAGATAACCTGGCCGGGCTCGATAACGTCGGGCGGCGTCGCAGCCGGCGTGAAATCGGGGACGGAACTGGCCGATGCTGGTGGGGACATATAACGCACGAAGGCGAATTGTAACTGCTCCGGTCGGCGGGCTGCCAGTACCCTCCATCCGCGCATGGTTTCCACGCAGCGGGAGTGATAATCTTGCTTTATTCAGAAATTGTCGCGTATTTCCCGGCATTGTCGTAACCGTTCGGAATTTTGAAAGGCAGATGCGATGAGCGAGCATCACGGCGCTGAGCACGATCGAAAACCCAACCGGCTGATCAATGAGCTGAGTCCGTATCTCCGCCAGCATGCCTACAATCCGGTCAATTGGTATCCGTGGGGTGAAGAGGCGCTTGCCCGCTCGCGCGCCGAGAACAAACCGATTCTGCTCTCGATTGGTTATTCCGCCTGTCACTGGTGCCATGTGATGGAGCGCGAGTCGTTCGAAAACGACGAAATCGCGGGCGCCATGAATGAGAATTTCATCCCCATCAAGGTGGACCGGGAAGAGCGTCCCGATTTGGATCAGATTTACATGGAGGCAGTGCAACTGATCACCGGACGCGGCGGATGGCCGTTGACCATGTTCCTGACCCCGGATGGCAACCCATTTTACGGCGGCACCTATTATCCTCCGGTCGATCGGCAGGGGATGCCCGGTTTCGGACGAGTGCTGGCCGCGATCGCGCAAGCCTGGCAGGAGCAGGCGGACACCATCGGCAAAAACGTCGCGAGTCTGACCAAAAGCTTGCACGAGTTGTCGGATTTTGCGCCCGCCGATGGCGAGCCGCGCGCCCATCTTGCGCAAGCCGGGGCGCGGGCGCTGACCAGCGCCTATGACGCGGTTAATGGCGGGATTGGCGGCGCACCTAAATTTCCCAATACCTTCGTCTTTTCGCTCTTCCTGCGCACTCTGGATGCCGATGGAGATTTGAGCTTCGGCGAGATGGTCGGTAATACGCTGACCAAAATGGCCAGGGGCGGCATCTACGATCAACTGGGCGGTGGTTTTCATCGCTACAGCGTCGACGAGCGATGGCTGGCGCCGCATTTCGAAAAAATGTTGTATGACAACGCACTGCTGGTGCGGCTATATCTCGATGCCGGCCGGGCGCTGCACAATTCGGAGTTCCTCGGCACCGCGCGCCACGTGCTGGATTACGTCACGCGCGAGATGACCAGCCCCGAGGGCGGCTTCTATTCGAGCCAGGATGCGGACAGCGAAGGCGAAGAGGGAAAGTTTTTCCTCTGGAGCGTGGCGCAGACCCGCGCGGTGGTCGGTGAGGCGCTAAGCCCGATCGCCGAGCGCTATTTCGATATCACAGAGGAGGGCAATTTCGAGGGCGGCAATATTCTGCATCGGACCATCGCGCCCGCCGAAGCCGCCCGGCTGTTTCACAAAACCGATGAAGAGCTGGATCGGGCGCTGGCCGAGATCGCCAGCCGGATGTTTGCGGCTCGCGAGCAGCGGGTTCATCCGGGCCGCGACGAAAAAATATTGGCGGCTTGGAACGCGATGATGATCAGCGCCTTCGCCGACGGTTACCGCAGCTTGAACGATCGCCGCTATCGCGAAAGCGCTGAGCGCGCGGCGGAATTCACGATGACCCGGCTGTGGGACGGCCATCGGCTGCATCGCTCGTTCAAAGATGGGATCGCCCGTTTCAACGCCTATCTCGAAGACTATGCCTTGCTGGCCTGCGCCATGATCGATGTTTACGAGGCGACCCTCGACGCCAGATACCTGAATCATGCGCGTACGCTGGCGGGCGTGATGCTGGATCGCTTTCTCGATCGCGAACGGGGGGGCTTTTACTTCACCTCCGAGGATCACGAAGCGCTGATTACGCGCAGCAAGCCCTCGTTCGACGGTTCGACGCCGTCGGGCAACAGCGCCGCCGCGATGGCTCTACTGCGGCTCCATTTGTAC
>DAHVFB010000140.1 GCA_027317185.1 Deltaproteobacteria bacterium | reverse complement strand
ATGCTATTCGCCGGAGGATCGCGCGATCGCGACCGCACCGCTCTATCACGGCGCGGGCTTCGCCTTTGCGATGGCGCCGATCTATTTCGGCGGCTTTTGTGAAATTCTTCCGCGCTTCGATCCCGAATTGATCCTGAGCAAAATCGCGCAAACCCGCGCAACAAATATTTTCATGGTGCCGACTTACTTCCATGCGATTTTCGCGCTGGGTGGCGCGGCGTTCGAGCGCCATGGCGTGCGTACGCTGAAAGCGATCATCTCCAACGCGGCGCCGCTGCCGCAAGCGACCAAGGAGTTGATCGTCGAGCACTTCGGCGACGCGGTGCTGCATGAAACCTACGGATCGACCGAAGGTGGGATCGTGACCAATCTGCGCCCGCCCGATCAATTGCGTAAAAGCGGCTGCGTCGGTTTGCCGTTCGCCTGCACCGAGGTGCGCCTGCTGGACGAAAACGGCGGCGAGGCGGCGATCGGCGAGGTGGGCGAGCTTTTCATGCGATCGCCATATCTGTTCAACGGCTATTGGAATCGACCGCAGGAGACCGCGGCGGTGATGCGCGAGGGCTGGTTTTCGGCCGGCGACCTCGGACGCCGCGACGACGAAGGCTACGTTTACCTGGTCGATCGCAAGGACGACATGATTATTTCGGGCGGTATCAATGTATATCCGCGCGAAATCGAAGAAGTGCTGTTTCATCATCCGGCAGTGCGTGAGGCGGCCGTGATCGGCGTGCCGGATTCATACTGGGGCAAACGGATCATGGCGATCGTCGCAGTTCGTGAGGAGATGACGGTCTCGGCCGGGGAACTGGCGGAGTATTGCCGTCAAAGCCTGGCCGGCTACAAGATTCCCAAGACCATCCGGTTCATCGATGCGCTGCCGCGCAATGCGGCCGGCAAGGTGCTCAAAACCGATCTGCGCGATCGATTTTCCGCCCCTGACGATGACCGGTAAGGAGAACAACGATGTCCGCTGACGCGCTTGGATGGAGAATGAAGTTTGGCGTTATCGCGCCGTCGACCAATACGATCGTGCAGCCCGACTTCGACGATTTGCGTCCGCGCGGAGTGACGAACCATTACTCGCGTATATACATCCCGAACACGCCGCTGAATAACGACGCGGATTTTGAAGTGCTGATGGAAAATATCCGCAAGGAACTGATGGCGGCGGTCGACCGCGTAATGACTTGCGAGCCCGACTATATGGTGATGGGCATGTCGTCGGAAACCTTCTGGGACGGATTGGAGGGCAGCAACCGTTTTCGCGAACGGGTCGAAGCGCGATCGGGGCTGAAGTTGTCGATGGGTTCCGAGGCCTCGCAGGAGGCGCTAACAGCTTACGGGGTACGCCGGCTCGGCGTGATCACGCCCTATCAACCGGTGGGCGACCGCAACGTTATACGGTTTTTCAACGATTGCGGATTCGAGGTGGTAAAACTCAAGGGCCTGCGATGCGACAGTCCGATCGCCATCGCCCAGGTGCAGCCCGCGACCTTGCGCGCAGCGATCGCCGAGGTAAACGGGCCCGAAGTCGAGGCGATCATTCAGGTGGGCACCAATCTCAGCATGATGCGGCTGGCGGCCGCGGCCGAGCAGGTGCTTGGCAAGCCGGTGATCGCAATCAATACGGCGACTTATTGGCACGCGTTGCGGCACAATGGGATAGCGGACAAGATCGATGGTTGCGGGCGTCTGCTGTCCGAGTTTTGAAGCAATTCAACTGTGCTTCCAGGTGACGCGCGGTTCTATCCGGATGCCGCCGCGTGGGTTGAACTTGCCGATCACCTGAATCGATTGCGGTTCGAGCAGCCTTACCAGGTCGTCGCAAATCCGGCTGATGCAGGCCTCATGGAACGAGCCGTGTTGCCGAAAACCCATCAGATATAATTTGAGCGATTTGGATTCGACGCACCAGCGGCCGGGACAGTATTCGATCTCGATTGTCCCCCAATCGGGTTGTCCCGTAATCGGACATAGGCTGGTGAACTCGAACGCTTCGAGCCGGACACTGGCATCCTGCGGCGGGCTAAACGGCGACTCAAATCTTTCGAGCACGCCTGGGTCGGGCCGGTCGAAATTTGGTGGCATTTTGTGGCTGAGCGCTTTGAAGCTTTTCGATTTCACCATTGACTCTGGTACCAGACCGGCCGCTGCCGATCGAATCAAGCCGTAGACCGTTCAGCAAGACAGCTTGCGTCCGGGGTGGACTCAAGGTGCCCCACCATAATAGATATCAGCAGGCTATTGCCATAAAAGTGAACAACTGTCGGATGATTGCAATCGCATCGAAATCTGATAGTTCACGTTTGCACATATTAGAGGATATTGATTGAAAATCAGGCGATACACTGCCTGCGAGGAATCGCACCAAGCGACCGGGCGCGCTTCAACAGCTCGGCGGTGGCCGTTAAGGATGTTCTTCCAAGGAGACGGGAGATGAAATTGAGCAGGTTTATAGTTATAGCGGCGATGCTGCTGTCTTTGTGTACAAGGGGATGGAGCGCCGATGGCGGGCAGGAGTTTATTCCCGCAGGCACCAAGATCACGCCGCAGAACTGGCAGCAGTACAAGCAGTACATGACCGATGGCATGCAGGCGCTCTTTCAGGGCGTCGGCGGCAGCAAATGGAAATTTCCTGACGATTATCAATTGGAGGTCGAAGCGACCAAGCACTATACTCTGCCACCCACCTACGTGGAGCAGACCGAGAAGTACGCGAACCAGGTGAAAATCGTCAATCTGCCCGGCGGAGGGCATACGATTAACGGCTACGTGGGCGGTATTCCATTTCCCAATCCCCAGGAGCCCTTGAAGGGTTGGAAGGTGCTGGTCGATGACTGGTACGCCTATGCGCCGTATGTGTTATGTGCGAACACCTGCGGCTTCACCTTCGAGGATCGTTTTGGCAACGTCACGCATAATCGATTTTTCTTCGTGCAGCATCTGTTCAGCCATCGCGGCGACGCCGGTGTCTCGATTGACGATCCGAAGGTGCCCGGGGTTTACTACACTGAAATCATTGAGGTTGAAGAGCCGGAACAGGCCCGTTACACGGCAGTCCTCACCCTTTATTACGCGGACATGACCAAGTCCGAGGACACCTACGTTTTCGTGCCTGCGCTACGCCGTTCGCTGCGTCTTTCGACCGCGGCCCGCTGCAGTCCGGCGGTCGGTTCCGACTTCAGCAATGACGATACGCGGCATGGCGCATTCAATGGCAACCCGACGCGCTTCGATGCGACCTTCATGGGCGACCGCAATGTTCTCGAGATGACCGAGCCAAACTCAAACATGACTTTGGATGACAACAATTTTGTCAGGCCGCTGTATTTCCCGAAACCACAGGTCGGCAAATGGCAGGTGCGTCCGTCTTACGCGATCGATGTGAGAAGAGTGCCCTCGCAGCGGGCGGGTTACTGCTACGGACGCCGAATCCTGTACTGCGATAAGGAAGTCTATCAGTCGATCTGGGCCGACCTCTACGACGAGGCTGGCAAACTGTGGAAAATCGACTATGACCCGCAGGGTCAGATTCCGGTGCCGGGCGAAGGTATGCGCTGGACCAACGACGGCTGGGGTATCATGCTCGATGTACAGAACCAGCATATCAGCCGCGTGAAGCTCTCGGGCGATAATGGTGCAGTCAAGGCCAACGACGATTGCAAGAACTCGGGCGGCGTCGATTACACCGATACCAACCGCTACGCCAGCGTACGCGGACTATCGGAAATCATGCGTTAACGATCGTACATTACCGGAGCGCGCCTGCAGAGACGCGCTCCGGTAAACCAACCCTTTTGGCCGAGCGTTCAACGGTATTCGATCTAGTGGCCGGCCGCAGTGCCCCATTCGGCGGCGCAACTGAGAAGGTCGATCTGTTGACCGTGCAAAACCGCCTGATACTTCTGCCAAAACGAACGGTCTATCATGCGGGTCTCGCGCGACTCATGCCGGCGCCATCGCCGGTAGGCGTTGGGCCCCCCGTTGTAGGCCGCGTATATCGATCGCGCCAGCTCATCGGGTTTGCCGCGCCTTGCCGCACCGGGCTTGCCTTTTAGGTCCGTGAGCAGGCGTGCGAGAATTTCCATTCCGGCATTCGAGTTGTAGAGCACGTCCCATTCCAGGCGCGGGATGCTGTAAAAGCCACGCCATACGTATTTGTTGACCTGCATCAGGCCCACGTCATGGGATGAAGATTCGAGAAACACGACTCGGTTGTTCTTGCGAACGAACTGACGCCAGCAGCTCTCCTGCCATGCCACCGCTTTCACCAGCTTCAGGTACAGCGGCCGGTACTGCGGATCGATGTTTTCGTCCGCATACTGATACTCGCCGCTTAGCTCAATGAGCCGCTCCATATCGCTGCGGTAACCACGCGCATTGTCGCTGTCGACTACCGCCCGTTTGAGCTTTTTCGCCATCGACTGAAGTTCGTGCATCAGGTTCGCCCCCCCAATGCCGCTCGGTTCGGCGCCATATGCCGCCGCTGGTCCAATCAGCCACCAACTCAGTTCGGAGAATTCGCCTGCGGTTATCGCGGGCGAGGGCAATGGCGTGGCGGTCGCGGACGGCGTCGCGATTGATGCCGTTGGGCTGATGGCCGGCGTGACGGGGGGTGACGGCGCAATCGACGGACTGGGCGAGGGCGATGCGGACTCGCCGGGAATTGCCGTAGCTGATGCGCTCGGGGTGGCGCTTGAGACTGGCGAGGCGGTTGAAGTGATGGAAGGCGTCGGGGTTATGGACGGGAGTTCTTCCGGCTGAGTGTCCAGCGGTCCCTCTGATTCGAGCGGCTGATTTATGCCGAACATCTTTTGCAGGTCGGGATCTTCCGCAAACGAGAATGCCAGCGGGTCAGCGGTGGACTGCGGCGCCATAATGCGTGCCAGATGACGCAGATCCTCCGCCGAAATGCGCATCCCGAGCGCCGGCGCCGCCTGATCCAGCGCCATCAAGGCGTTGCCCGCGGAGATGAACTCAAGAAATTGCAGCGAGCGGTCGCCGAGCGTTCCGCGCTGCGCCGCCGCGCGAATTATCGCTCCCAGATGGCGCCATTGATCGAGGAACAATATCCGCACCGGATCGGGGCCGCCGCTTTGCGGATTCTGCAAGGCCCCTATCAGCCGGGCGCGGCTGTCCAGCAGCAGGCCGAGCAAGTCCTGGCGGAACTGCGGATCGGCGTTGATCGTTCCAAGCTGTTTGATCGCGAACACCAGAAATGCGTCCCACTGATCAAGCTGGGTTTCGAAGGCCGCGACCTGTTGAGACGATAACGCGCCCGCGGTTGGAGCTGCCGGATTGGGCGTGGGCATCGCGGGCAGCGTCAGCCGGATGGTGGCGCGGATACCGGGATCGAGCGCCATCACTTGCGGCAGCACCTGCAAGCTGGCGAGCGTCGCCGTCACCCGTTGCGCGACCTCGGGCGGACTGGCGGCCACCGCCAGTTGCTTGAGTTGTTCGGTGGCCGGATTCAAATCGAACTCAAAGGTTTGCAGCCGGGGAATGAAATACCGCTTGACGAGGTCGAAGCCGTTGCCAGCAATCAGTGTTTTCTGATGTTGCGCGTCGAGCAGATTCAGATCGACAATGCGCAGCTTCAACATGTGTCCCGCAACATATGGAGCGCTTGCGGCCTGCACGATGCCGTTCCAGACGATCGGCGTCACGCAGGTGTTTCCAACCTGGAGTCCGATACTTAGGTGCCCCTGGGTTTCGAGCCGCACCAGGTTTCCGGCCGCCGAGAGCACCGGATGCTCGGCATACAGGTATTCGCAATCGCTCGACCCGCGCCATAGCGTCGCCCGGCCATTGGGCGTGAAGATCTGCTGCGCCATCGCCTGACCCAGAGTCGTATAGTCGATCGTCAAGGGCACTTCGATGGTGCCGGCGGCAGTTTGCGTATCGGCCTCGCATCGGCAGGCATCAAATAAAAACAGGGTCACCAATGCGATTTGCGCACCGATAAGCAGCGATCGAAGCAAGCTTAATGAGTAAAGAGCGGAAAGCTTAGGCGCCATAATCCCTTAAATTCCCACATCATCGATTCCGTCCACCGGGCTTTCATCGCCGTTCCTGTGACCATACATTCGGAGTATCGACATGATCGGACTTACCGATTCTAACGGTTTTTCACCGCTGGCGGCAGTTGAACGCGCCGCGCGGGCCGCGACGGTTCGCAGCCGCTGATTCGATCCGATAAGGAGTAGGCAAAATGCAGATGGGCATGGTCGGTCTCGGCAGGATGGGCGCGAATATGGTGCGGCGGCTGCTGCACGGCGGCCATCAATGTGTGGTGTTCGATCTCAATCAGGAAGCGGTCAAACAGCTCGCCAAAGAGGGCGCGATCGGAGCGGCATCACTGGATGAATTCGCGGCCAAACTCACCCGGCCGCGGGTGGCCTGGATGATGGTGCCGGCGGGCGTGGTCGAGCAGACCATGACCGATCTCGCACAGCGCTTCCAGCAGGATGACATCATCGTCGATGGCGGCAATTCCTATTACATAGACGATATCCGGCGCGCTAAGACATTGCGGGAAAAAGGCATCCACTATGTCGATTCGGGCACCAGCGGCGGAGTCTGGGGCATGGAGCGCGGTTTTTGTCAGATGATCGGCGGTGAGCCGGAGGTGGTCCGTCACCTTGATCCGATTTTCGCCACACTGGCGCCGCCGATGGACTCGGCCCCCCGCACGCCCGGCCGCGAGAAGCATCCCGCCAGCACCGCCGAACACGGCTACCAACATTGCGGGGCCAACGGCGCCGGCCATTTTGTTAAAATGGTGCACAACGGGATCGAGTACGGGATCATGGCCGCCTACGCCGAGGGTTTGAACATCCTGCACCACGCCAACGTGGGCAAACAGCATCAGGCCTCCGACGCCGAGACCACGCCGCTGCGCAATCCCGAACTTTACCAATACGATTTCAACCTTACCGAGATCGCCGAGGTATGGCGGCGCGGCAGCGTGATTGCTTCCTGGTTGCTTGACCTGACCGCGGGCGCACTGCTCGAAGATCCCGAACTCAAGAGCTTTGCCGGACGCGTATCCGATTCCGGCGAGGGCCGCTGGACGATCGAGGCGGCGATCGACGAGGGGGTGCCGGCGCATGTGCTAAGCGCGGCGTTGTACAACCGGTTCGCATCGCGCGGGGCGGATGAGTTCGCGGACAAGCTGCTCTCGGCGATGCGTTACGAGTTCGGCGGTCATCTCGAACGGAAGAAATGAGTTTGCCGAATCAGGTTTGATCAGGAGAAATTATGCAGGCAACCAAAACCCTTCACGATGCGGGTCAGAGCCTATGGCTCGACAACATCACGCGCGGACTGCTCAATAGCGGTGGACTCAAGCGCTACATCGACGAGTTGTCGATCACCGGGCTGACCTCGAATCCGACCATCTTCGATCAGGCGATCAGGAACAGCGCCGATTACGATCAATCGATCCGCGACAAGGTAAAGGCCGGGAAACAGGGGGATAAGCTGTTTTTCGAGCTGGCGCTGGAAGATCTGACCCGCGCCGCCGATCTTTTTCTGCCGGTTCACGAGCGCACCAACGGGGTTGACGGATGGGTCTCGCTCGAAGTCTCGCCGAAACTGGCGTTTGATACCAAAAGCACCACCGCCGCCGCCGCGGACCTGCACGCGCAGGCGGCCCGGCCCAACCTGTTCATGAAGATTCCCGGCACCCGCGAAGGGCTGCCGGCGATCGAGGAATCGATCTTCGCCGGGGTGCCGATCAACGTCACCTTGCTGTTTTCGCGTGAGCAGTATCTCGCCGCCGCCGAGGCCTATATGCGCGGAATCGAGCGGCGGATCGCCGCCGGACGCAATCCTCAGGTGGTTTCGGTCGCCTCGCTGTTCATCAGCCGCTGGGACGTGGCGGTGGCCTCGAAGGCGCCGGCAAACCTGCGCGACAAACTCGGCATCGCGATCGCCGGTCGCGCTTACCAGGCCTATCGCGAACTGCTCGATTCCGATCGCTGGCTGCGGCTGTTGAATTTCGGGGCGCGTCCGCAGCGCATGTTATGGGCCAGCACCGGCACCAAGGATCCAAAGCTATCCGACGTGCTGTATGTCACCGCGCTGGCCGCTCCGCATACGATCAACACCATGCCCGAGAAAACGCTGTTGGCGATGGCGGATCATGGCAAAGTCGAGGCCATGATGGCGCGCGAGGCCGGCGTGGCCGAATCGATACTGGCGGAGTTCACGCGGGCGGGTATCGATCTCGACGCGCTGGCGGAGCAGTTGCAGCGCGAGGGCGCGGCCTCGTTCGTGAAGTCGTGGGAAGATCTGCTCAAGTGTATCGTCGAGAAGAGCAGCGCGCTCAAAAAAGCCAGCTAAGCCGGAGAGTCATGGCCGACAAAACCGTACCGCTCACCAGCCGTCCGTCGTGGAAAGCGCTGCAAAAACACTTCGATCAAATTCGTGAGCTTCATCTGCGCGCCATGTTCGCCGACGATCCGGGGCGCGGCGATCGCTTCGCGGTCGAGGCCGAGGGCCTCTATCTCGACTATTCCAAGCATCGAGTCACCGGCGAGACCATGCGGCTGTTGACCGGCCTTGCGGAAGAGACCGGACTGCGCGGACGCATCGAAGCGATGTTCTCCGGCGAAAAGATAAACCTCACCGAAAAACGCGCGGTGCTGCAC
>DAHVFB010000013.1 GCA_027317185.1 Deltaproteobacteria bacterium | reverse complement strand
AAGTTGGGCTTAAGCAATGGCAAACGCTCGGCCGTGGCGAGCGGCTCGCGATCTGTCATCTGCCGGCCGATTCCGATGAAGAAGTCGAAACCCTGAAGCTCTTCATCCGCGAAGCGGTCCAGAGCAAAAGCGGCGAGGAGCCGAAAAGTCTGCCGGAATCGGATCGCATCGCCGCCGATCCGCCGTCGGACCCGCCCGCCAGCCTGATTCAAAACCTGAGTTCGATCGGCATCACGCTCGATCGTCAGCGCTGGGATCGGCTCGATCCCGATGAACGATATGCGCTGGTAAAGCTCGGTGCGGGCAAGGAATTCAGCCACAATCTCAAGGCTGCCGCCGCCGAATTTCTGAATCATCCCTGAACCTGAACCATTCGCCGGAATCGCAAAACGGAGGACGCGATGGAAACTGGAAACCTGGTAGTCGAGGACCGTACGCTAGGCCGTTTCCTGGTCCATCGCTCGGTCCATACCGATCCGGCAATCCTGGCGCTCGAGAGCGAACGAATTTTCGATCGCTCGTGGCTTTACGTGGGTCACGAGTCGGAAATTCCCAATCCCGGCGATTTCCACACCCGCGAGGTCGGCGGCCGTCCGCTCCTGTTCTGCCGCGATAGCGACGGCAAGCCGCGAGTGCTGTTCAACACCTGCACTCATCGCGGCGCTCAGGTATGCCGCGAGCGCAGTGGCAACGCCCGCAGTTTCCAGTGCTTCTATCATGCTTGGACTTTCAACACGCGCGGCGAACTGATCGGGGTACCCGACGCCGGCGGCTATGGCGAAGCCTTTCGGCGTGACGAGCTGGGACTCAAGCAACCGGCGCGAGTCGAAGCTTATCGCGGACTGGTGTTTCTCAGTTTCGACCGCAACATCGTGCCGCTGACCGAATGGCTTGCGGGCGCGCGCGAAGTGCTCGACGTCATCCTCGATCAGGGCGAACAGGGTATGGAAGTCGTCAGGGGCACCCACGAATATTCGGTGCGCGCCAACTGGAAGCTGATCGCCGAGAACAGTACCGATCACGGCCATGGGATGCCGACTCATCAGACCTACTTCAACCTCTACCTGCCCGCGGTCGGGGTCGAGTTGCGCGGTCTGCCGCGCGAGTTTCAATGCATGTCGCTCGGCAACGGCCATGCCGTGATGGAGTATGCGCTGCCGTGGGGACGGCCGGTGGCCCAATGGCTGCCGCGATGGGGCGAGCAGAGCCGCGTCGAAATCGAGGCCGCGCGCCAACGTCTGGTCGAGCGTTGGGGTGAACCCCGCGCCCGCCGAATCGCCGAGCTTAATCGCAACCTGGTTATCTATCCGAACCTGGTGATCAACGACATCATGGCGGTGGTGATCCGCACCTTCCATCCGTGCGCGGTCGATCGCATGAACGTGACCGCCTGGACAATAGCCCCGATCGGCGAGCAGCGGCAGTCGCGCGCCCGCCGGCTCGATAACTTCCTGACCTTCCTGGGACCAGGAGGGCTGGCCACGCCGGACGACAACGAAGCGATGGAGGCCTGCCAGCGCGGTTATCGCGCCGCCGGTGAGGTCCAATGGTCGGAGTTGTCGCATGGGATGGCGGATCGGCACGGGGATATTGCCGACGACGAAACGCTGCGCGCCTGGTGGCGGCGATGGGCGGAGCAGATGGCGCCCGCCCCGGCCTCGCGAAGACGCCTTAAGCGCACTCGCCGACCATCTGCGGTTGACTCCAAATCCTACTCCCCTTTCTTTTAGGGAAGCGAAAGGGCAAGCAGTCAAGCAATTGTCTGACCTCTCCCTAACCCTCTCCTTGGACAAGGAGAGGGAACTGATTGGACAAGGAGGGGACTGACAACACGCGGCGCGAGACTTTCATTACCGTTAGCCTGATCATTCTCATATGAAACCGCAGCCCGAGTCAGGTTGTCATTCTGAACGGAGTCTGCGCAGTAAGGAATCCCCGCCGCGCTCAGAATGACAGGATGGAACTCTTAGATTGATCCGAGAACATCTCGGCCGTGGCCCAGCCGCACCCGATTTCTGATGGCACTTTCGATCACTGACTTCGCCGCGCGTATGGCGAGTTCCAACTCGTCACCGCGCGCCAGATGGGCCGCGATCGCGGCCGAAAAAATACATCCGCTGCCATGGATGCTGGCCTCGGCGATCCGCTTGCCCTCCAGCACAATGAACCGCTTGCCATCGTAGAACAGGTCGTCAGCGGTTGCCGGAAAAGCGGACGACCCGCTGAATGGATGACCGCCCTTGATCACCACCGCGCGCGCGCCTATCCGATGGATCGCGAGCGCCGCCTCGCGCATCCCATCGGCATCGCGGATTGTGATTCCGCTAAGCGCCTCGGCCTCGGGAATATTTGGCGTGACCACGATCGCAATCGGTATCAGGCGGCTGCGCAAGGCCAGCTCGCCTGCATCGTCGAGCAGACGAACCCCGCTGCTGGCGATCAGCACCGGATCGACCACCGGCGCCGGCAAATTGAGTTGCTCGATCGTATCGGCGACCGCCTCGACGATGGCGGCGTTGATCAACGCTCCGGTTTTGATCGCGTCGGGTTTGCGCTCCGCAGCCACCGCCGCGATTTGTGCGGCCACCATGGCCGGCGCCACCAGATCGATGCGATCGATCCGCGTACTGTTCTGGGCGGTGATCGCGGTCACGGCGGAGTAGCCATAGACTCCGAGCGCGGCGAAGATTTTCAGGTCAACCTGAAGTCCTGCACCGCCGCCCGGATCGCTGCCCGCGATCGTCAACGCTATTTTGGGAATCATCCGGAATCGAGGTTACCACGTCCCGGTTGAGGCGCAGTCAGGCCACGGCGCGCCGGCGGGTAGGCGTTCCGCCCCGGAGCTGCTCCTGCCATTTGCGCCACATGCCGCGCATCTGTTCCTCGTCCTCCATTTGCGGAGAGCGGGTCAGGCCGCGGGAGATTTCCGACCACTCGACTTCACGAAAGGCCTTGAAACCACGCTGACATGACTCCAGCGCCTCGACATCATCGGGCGTGGACAGGCCGCCGGGTCCAAGAAAAGTGAGAAAGGCATCCAGCCGAATCGAACGCCATCGCGGCGGTTCGTTCTTGCGCGCCAAACACCAGGCATTCACTTCCATGTAGTCCGGCGAAATCGGATGAAACGTCCGCAGGGTCAGGGACATAATGTCGTTGACGATCAGGTTGGGATAAATCAGCGTATTGCGATTGTACTCGGCGATCCGCAGTCCGCGCTTTTCACCGTGCTTCGCGATCAGGTCACGGCGCATCGCTTCAACTTCGGTCCGCGCTTCCTCGCCCCAGCGCGGCTCCCACGAGGCCACCGGCTTGCCCCACGGCGTCATATATTCCATCACGCCATGACCATTGCCGAGATCGCGCGCGCCGCCGGGAAACTTGACGCCCGCTTTCGAGGGCACCCCAACCATCCCGAGATAATCGATAAAAGTCTTATGCGTCGAGCGGACGTGATAGCCGTCGATACTGTTTTCGCACAGCAGCTTCCAGTTAGCGCGAATGGAGTATTTATGCGTGCCGCCCACGATCTCCATGCCGTCTTCGCCACCCTGATCGAGGGTCACATCGAGCAGTTCCTTGGCTCCGGCGAGATAGGTGACGAGGTCCTCGATCTCAGGATCGAAGCAGATGAAAATCAATCCGCGATAACTCTCAACCCGGGCCGGCGATTGTAATCCGAGGTCATGCTTGCGAAACGCCCCGCCGTATCCGGCGGCATCCGGCACCCCCACCAGCTCGCCCTGATTATTGAACGTCCAGGCATGGTAAAAGCATTGGAAGGTGCGGGCATTGCCGTAACTTTCGCGGCAGACTTGGGCTCCGCGATGGGTACATGTATTAAGGAACACGCGAATCTGTCCATCGCCACCCCGGCATACCAGCAGCGGACGCCCGCCGACGTCGCGCGTGATGAAATCTCCGGGGTGTGGCACTTCCGATTCGTGCGCGGTGTAGAGCCATGAACGATCGAACACCCGCTCTAGTTCGGCGGCGTGGATTTCGGGTGACACAAAGGCGGTCCGATGCACCCGGAAAATCCCCAGCTTGGGGTCTTCCTTGACCAGGTCCCGAAAACCATTTGTGCGCATCGGCAAACCTCTTTCCCCGCCGAAAATTGCGGCAACAGCCGCTCTTTTACTCAGCTAACATCCTGCTGGCGCAGGAGTCAAGATTAAAAAAATAGAGAGACGGTAATCGTTGAGTTAACCGAAAGTTATTCGTTAGGATGCTTTCTTGATGCTTGAACTTAATCGCAGGCTGAGGTTTGGCTGCTCTCGGAAAATGGTGGCGGCTGCGATTTGGACGCTCCCTTTCGCGATCATATTAGCCGGTTCGATGGCCAGGGTTGTTTCCGCGGCTGATAGCGGCGATTCCGCCCTGCTCATTCAAATCAAGCAGGAAATCGATCAACTGAAGGCCGATCGCGAGAAAGATCGACAGCAAATCCAGCATCTGGAGCAACAAATCCAGGCAATTCAGAAGCAACCAGCGCAAGCTCCGCCGAATCAGCCCTCCGCGACCCAGCAGGCCACCGATCAGCAACTCAAGGCACTCGCCGCGAAGGTCGCCGCCCAATCGTCTCCGCAATCATTCGCGCAAGAGGTCAACGACTACCTGGGCCGCTACCGCTTCACGATCGTGGGCGGCGCGGCCGGCGGTTTTATTTATGACCGCCAAAGCAACATCAACACCTACAATCTGGATCTGGAACCGATCCTCCTCTGGCAGATCAGCGATCGGATGCTGTTCGAAGCCACGATCGAAGCCTCGCTGCCGTCGGGCGGCGCGGCGGATTACGAACTGCCAGTCGCCACCCTTCAATACTTTCTCAATGATTATATGGAGGTGGTGGCGGGAATTTTCGACCAGCCCTTCGGCGACTGGTACGAGGATCAGAGCCCATTCTGGGTGAACCGCTTCATCACCGCTCCGCTGCCATATGGCGCCAATGCTCTGGTACCGGGCAGCGATATCGGACTTCAGCTTCGCGGCGCCTATCAATGGGGGGCGGTGGGCCAGATCGCGGATTACACGGTCTGGTCTGGCAACGGTCCAGGCTACAACCAGGCGACCTGCACCGGAAATACTTCGCCGTCTCCGTTGCCCTCATGCAGTACCCGGGCTCTGGTCGGAGACACGCTGGTGGGGGTGAACAACATCAGGCTGAATACGCATACGCCGGCCTTTGGCGCACGTATCAGGGTGTATCCGCTGCCGGTCGAGTCGGAGCTGGGACGGCTGGAGGTTGGCGCCTCGACCTACGACGGCAAATGGCTGAACGGCCTGTGGCTTAAAAGTTGGGGGGCTGATTTCAATTACTTCAAGGGCAATCTTCAAACTCGCGGCGAATGGATACAGAGCTATCGCCAGATGCCTGGATCTATCGGCGCTGACAACCGGCAGGGATGGTACGTGCAGGCGGGCTACTTCCTGGCTGGTGTCCGGCCGCCGTTGATGCCGAGCAGTTGGGCTGCGATTCTCGATAAATTCGAACCGTTGATCCGCTACTCCGGGGTCAATCAGCGGGCTTCCGTGCTCAGCGATATCTCGACTACTCCAGGCATCGGATTTAACGGATCACCGGCGGTTTTCGCGCCCCATGCCCGCGAAGTGGCGTTGGGACTGGATTATTGGTTCGCACCCTCGGTGGTGTGGCAGAACGAGTTCAATTTCGAAATGCCCGGAGCTGGTGGATTCTACAGCGACACCGGCGCGCGGGTTGGCGCAGTGCCGAACGATCGCGCTTTCTTGAGCCAGTTCGCGATCGGTTTCTGATCCATGCGCGCAGGAAAGATGAAAACCAAAGCTCTGATGTTCATCCTGGTGGTGGCGGCGGGTATAACATTTTCGTTTACCGGCTGGGCGCAAACCGCCGGTGCGCAAAGCGCCGCCGAGAAGCGCGCGCTTTTTATGCGCGGAGCCGAGCTATGGCCGGTGTACTGCAATACCTGCCACAACGCCCGCCCGGGTCCCGAGTTTTCGCCGAGCGAATGGAATATGATCATGATGCACATGAGAACGCAGGCGAATCTGCCCGCCCAGGACGCGCGCGCGATCCTCGAATACCTGAAGGGTTCGCGCTGAAGCGCCGTTCCAATCGTCCCCCAACGACTGCAACATGCTGCGAAAAAGGCCTTAATAATGTCGAGAAATGTTCCGGTCGCGTTTCTGGGATTTGCGTTGACGACAGGTTTGTTGATTGCGGCATGCGGTTATGCCCATGCCGATCCCGCCATGAATTTCAAAATCTTCTGCGCCCGTTGTCATGGTCAAAACGGGCATGGCGATGGTCCCGATGCCTCGACCCTGAGCACCAAGCCGAAGGATTTCGCCGATTGCTCCTCGATGGCGAAGCTGACGGACGCCACCATCTTCAAGGCGATCAAGGATGGGGGCGCCGCGGTCGGAGTATCGTCCGACATGCCGGCCTGGAGTCAGGGCCTCAGCGACAATCAAATCAAAGGCCTGGTTCCATACGTCCGCGCCTTCTGCAAGAAGTAAGGCCGATAGTTTTCGCGCATCGCCTGCGTATCGATATTCGGCGCTGAACCCGCCGTAATCTGCTATGGCTGCGGGCTGGTTTTCGCGGGCGCAGGTTTACTAATCAGTCCGCACACCGCTTGGGCCATCAGCGTGCCGCCGAGCTCGTGTCCGGCCGCATTCCAATGGCCATTGCCCATGTGGGTGTGCCGAAAGCCGTGGAGAAATGCATGCTGCCGGTCGGCCCATTGCTGCATCGGCTCGGCCAAGTTCAGTACCGCAAAGTGTTCGCATTCGCCCAAGGCCCGCAGACGTTGCTCGGGATAAAAGAGATCGCTGACCCCGACATAGCGCATATAGTGCGATCGCACCGCCGGATTGGGATAGACCTGGATGCCACTGGTGAGCGTCACCAGAATAAACGCGGCATGATGGGCCGCGGCTTCGCGATGCATCATCGCGATCTGTCCTTCGGTCACTTTCCATGCCTGTTGCCAGGCCGCACTGACCGGCGGCTTGTAAACCAGATCGCTAATTCCGGGTTCACGGCCCTTGACCGGGCCCGCTGGCGACGACCGCTTTCGCCGTGCGCGAAAGTAATCCCGAATCACCACCTTCGCGGCGCTAAGTGCGGCGATCACGCGCGAACGGCGCGACTCGAAGCGGAGCAGGCATTGAAATCGAAACCAGGCCGAATCGACAAACGGCCCGCCGAGTACGAGCGACCCGTCACGATCGACAAAGAACGGCCGGCATTGGTCGCCTTCGAGCGCCATCGTGTTGTTGCGGGGATCGTTGCCGGCGAAAAACGCGAGTACGATCACATCGGGATGGAACCGCCATACGCGCCGCCGCATCGTGATCAACTCCTGCGTGGTGCCATAACCATCCACTCCGAAATCCAGCACTTGAACCGGACGGCCGCCTATGGCCGCACATTCGTGCAACTTGTGCTGCATCACAGCGCAGAAGGTCGCCGCATAAGGCACCTGCTGTGCTTCGGTGAATGAATCGCCGAGCACCGCGACCCGCAACGTTCCCGGCGGTTTGGCGCGAGTCACCGCTGGACCGCGAAAGCCATCGCGATTAACCGCGAGCCACGCCCTGCCTTCCTCATGGACCCAGCCCGATACTCCCGGATTGAGAGTCCAGCCGACGTATCGATTGTAGACGTAAAAGTTGGGATGGCCGGGAAGCAGCCGCAGCGCCGCCTCCGCGATTATCACAGCGGCGGCGACTCCCGCCACAATCAATGCCACGCTGCCGCCAAGCCGCCGCATCGCAAACCTTGTCAGTGACCGGCCTGGCTGGCGATCATCGTGCATAAGCGCGACGTCATCAGCTCGCCCGCCACCCGATGGCCTTGCGCATTCCAATGTCCGAAACCCGGGTTCTTGAACCCGTGCAGAAAAACGTGATGCGCGTCGGCGTATTGCTGCAACTGCGGCGCCAACGCCAGCACCTCGAAACCATCGCGCCGGCCGAGCGCTTCGATCTGCTCGTCGGGATAAAAAAGATCGCTGATGTGCTGCCAACGCATAAACTGCGCGCGGACCGAAGGATCGGGCCAGACCTGGATGCCGGTATCCAGCGTCATCGCCAGAAAAAGTGCGTGATGCGCCACGCTTTCGTCGTGGATCTGTTCGATCAACGCGTCGGTTACGTTCCACGCATCGCGCCACGCCTGGTCGGCGGGCGGCTTGTAAATATTGTAATTGATCGCGCGCTCTTCGGGCTGTGTGGCGCTGGGGTTACGCGGATGCCGCCATAGAATCGTGAACGCGTTTTCGAACAGATCGCTGAGCGCCGCATCGCGATACTCGAACCGCGCCATGCACCACAAGCGGAACGACGGCGAATCGAACAAGGGACCGGTCAGCACCAGTTTGCCGCCACGCAGGATGTAAAAAGGACGGCATTGATTAGCCTCAAGCACGATCGAGTTGTTGCGAATATCGTTGCCAAGAAAAACCGCCAGCACCACCGCATCGGGCGCGTATGCGAACGCCTTTTCCCGCATCCGAATCAGTTCCTGCGCGGTGCCGTATCCGTCAACCCCGAAATCAAGTACTTCGACGCGTTTCCCGTGCAAGGCGGGGCAGTCCCGCAGCTTGCGTTCGATTACAGCGCTGAAGGTATCCTCGTACGGAACCTGAATCGCCTCGGCATATGAATCTCCCAGCACGGCCACCCTGAAAGTGTTCGGCGGCTTTCGATGCGTCCGCAGCGGCCCACGTATCCCATCGCGATTGATACTGACGAACGATTCGCCCTCGCGATTGTAATGGCCGGAAATGCCCGCCCGCAGGCCCCATCCGGTGTCGGGATCGAAGCAGAAGAAATATGGATACCAATGGTTCGCAACTCGCAGCCCGACCTCGGCAATCAACAACGCCAGTATGATACCGGCAGCCACCAGCGCCAGGTTGGCGGCCAACCGCCCCAAAACTTTCACTGACTAAAACTCTCTTGGCCCCTCAAAGCGACTGCACTCCTATTGGCGTTTATCAGATTTCCTGAACTGAACTATCGGCAGTCCTGAAGGCTTTGATTTTCCACTAATTCCTGCGGCTTGCAAAACACTACAAGCAATTTGGTCGAGGTTGACTTTCGCTCACACCGATCTAATCTGCGATGGGATCCGCACATCGCTGCGCCTAACTCGCCGACGCCCATGATCGCGGTGTTCGGCAATATCGCGATCGAGGCGCCACCAATTTTTTCCTCTAACCGGCAGGTGATTCATCATGGACAAAAAGTTTATCAATCCGCCCACACTTTCCACTCCGAGTGGCTATACCCACGCCGTCACGATCGAGGGCGGCGGCAAACTGATCTACATTTCAGGTCAGGTCTCGTACGACAAGCATGGCACCCTGGTTGGCAAGGGCGACTTCCACGCCCAGGCACGCCAGGTACATGAAAATCTCGTCGCTGCGCTCGCAGCGGCCGGCGCGAAGCCGGCCGACGTGGTCAAAATCAACAGTTATGTCGTCAACTACAAACCCGAGCATCGCGCGCTATTGCGCGAGATACGCGGTGCTATTTTCGATAAGGAACATCCGCCGGCCAGCACTTTGGTCGGCGTTCAGGCCCTGGCGCTGGAAGACTTCATGCTGGAAGTCGAGGCTATCGCCGTAATCCGTTAATTAAACCCGCCCTGAAACGGAATAAAGAAAGGCGCTGCGTCGCGCGATGCAGCGCCTTTTTCGGACCAAAAAAAAGCCGCCGGCCCTATGGCCGGCGGCTGGTTCCGGGCTGTTTTACAGCACGTTAAAGTTCCACTGGAACTGCGCAAGGATGAAATTCTTACCCTTGAGCAGCCCGCCAGCTTGCGTATCCTGAATGTTGTTGCTGATAACGCCGATGTACTGCAGCTTCATGAAGTACTGGCTGGTCCAGGGCGGCACCAACGCAACGTTGGGGAACAGCAGGAACGTGTTGCCGTCCGGATTGTACACCATGACCCACTGCGGAGAGATCGACTGCCACCACCAGGAGGTGCTCGCCGCGAAGATGAAACTCTCTTCACGATTGCGCATCTGCTGGAAGGTGAGCGGCGAGTACTCCATGTACTTGCTCGGGCTCAGAACCATGTAGTTGTTCCACTCAAGGTTCAGGGTCAACGATCCACCTGTGCTGGTCAGCCACGGAGCATAAATTTGATCCGCGTCCAGCGCCACCAGGGTGTTAACCGTATCCGAGTACTTGAGTCCGCTCAGATTGCCCGGATTGCGGGTGGCAAACGGCGTCCGATCCTGCCAGACACCCTCTGACCGCAACACGAACGGGAACATCGAGCCGAGTTGACCCGGAATGTTGAGCGGCATGTTAGCCGTGAAGCCGACGTCATTGAGCTGCGGAAAGATAAACATCGACTGCATTATTGGCTTGTGATCAAACCCGTTGAACGCACCCGGCACAAGAACCCGGTTCTGGGCAGACGGGTTATACTGATGGCCATGCCAGTAGAGGAAGGTGGCCTCGACCAATTGGTCGATCAACGTATGGAACCGGATACCTTCCTGACTGTCCTGGAGTTGGGTGCCCGGGAAACGCCAGACCACTCCGCGTCCGGGACCGGTTGAAGGATCGAAGTTGCTCAGGAACGAGCCTTGTGGATATGCAGCGAATCGTCCCGCACCGACAGGTCCGCCAAAAGGGGTCTGATAGGCGACATCAAACCGGCCACCAAAGGGCGCCAGCGTGTTCACCGAATCGCCATTACCCATCGCGCCGGAGTAACGATGGTCCGGCGTGTCGCTGAAGAGCCAGTTGCTGTCCATCGCCTGTATCGGGGGCTCCCAGATGCCTTCGGCAAAGTTCTGGGTCAGCCAGCTAAACTCGGGCAGTTCAACGATCGGGTGGATCATGTACTGCGGGATTCGCGACTGCTCCAGGTTGGCGAAACCGAAGTTCCAGCTCAGATCCTGCGGATTGACCACGTCGGCGATACGGAACGCCAGCGATTCACCCCAGGTCACGATCTGGCGGCCAGTGAACAGACGTAGCGGGCCAGCCGACATACGCCACCACGCTTCGCGAAAACCGAGCTGATTGTAGAAATCGCTCGCTGATGACGCGGTACAGTGAGTCAGGCCCGTTACACCACCAATTCCTGGCGGGAAGCAGCCCGACCTGTTACCCGTAGTGTTCAGCGATTCTGCCACAACTGTACGATAATTCTGCTCGAAAGCATAACTCGGCTCATAGACGCCCCAGAAGCGCAGGAAGAAATGATTCTGGCCATCCAGATCGTAGTTGGTGTCGAGCTGCAGGAAATTGCGCTCGGTGGCGAGAAAGTTGGTCGCCGATTCTCCGGCGTAAAACGGCACCCCGGTAAATGGCGCCGGGTAGCGATTAGTCCCCATCGCCGTGTCGCTGGTCTTAACTCCATGCGGATTTACCCACATGCCGGAGGTGTTCTGCAGCAGACCGGTGATACGCAATCCCTGCAGCCACGGATTTTCCGGATGTGGAATCCACGCGCCGGACGGGCCACCTTTTACAATGGTGTCCATCAGCGATGATTGATTCTGCGCCGCCGTCGATTGCGCCTGGGCGTAGGCGCTCGGAGCGTACGCCATCGGCACCGCAAGTACGGCCAGCGCGAGGACATAGCCGACCAGTCTGCCCAATCGCCAGACCGGCCTATTGTCCCGCCTTAAGTTACAGGTGCTCATAGTTGCCTCCCCGGATGCGTTCGCATCGCTCTTGCCTCACACCTAGTCAGCCGACTCTCTTTAACTCCAGATGTCCCCAGAATCGGCCAAACATCGATTTACCGAACCCTAAGTTAACTTGACGCCGAAAGTTCGTGCAGTTTGCACCTTCATCGTTCCCACAGTCAATAGCCGCCTGTGCAAGCTCGATAACACAACTTTCACGCAATTGACAACTTCCATTCTTATTGCGCCGAAAATCAGTCATCGACGGTCACGCGCTACCCGTAGAACCAAACCCCAATACACTTGTTTTGTTGGAAGAGCCGCGATCATTGCTAATCCCAGAGCAGACGCCCATTAGACCCTCAGCTTCAAAGACAATCACGATTTGATGGCCGATTTCCGAGAAAATCGGTTAGATTCCAACGAATTATGTTTGAGGGTCCCCCGACTTTCGATAGCATTGAAGGAACCGCCGCCTCCACCCACACACCGCTTCTTCTCAGAATGCGGATTCCTTATGGCATCAAAGGGTTCTTTATGTCAATACGGTTAAGCCTGAAAAAAGAAACTATCGAATTCGCGGCATAAATCTGGAATTCGATGGCCGACCACAGCGCGATCGAATGGACCGATGCCACCTGGAATCCGGTCCGCGGCTGCACCAAGATCACAGCCGGATGTAAACATTGCTACGCCGAACGGTTCGCCGAGCGGTTCCGCGGCGTGCCGAATCATCCGTTTGAGCAGGGTTTCGATCTGAAACTGATCCCGGCCAAGCTCGAAGCACCGCTTGGATGGCGCGCGCCGCGCCGGATCTTCGTCAACTCGATGAGCGATCTGTTCCATGCCGGGGTGCCGGTGGAATATGTTGCGCGGGTCGGACGCGTGATGGAACGCGCGAACTGGCATACGTACCAGGTCCTCACCAAACGCCATCAACGGATGCGCGAGTTGCTGGCTGGCGATCTCAACTGGATGGCGATGCGCCACGTGTGGTTCGGCGTTAGTGTCGAGAATCGCGATGACGGCCTGCCACGCATCGCATCTCTGCAGGCGACGCCGGCCCGAGTGCGATTCCTGTCGATCGAACCGCTGCTCGAAGACCTCGGGCGTTTGGAACTGGCCAAAATCGATCTGGTTATCGTCGGCGGCGAAAGCGGCCCGCGCGCCCGCCCGATGAATCGAGATTGGGTGCGGTCTATTCGCGATCAATGCCAAGAGCAGGGGGTCGCGTTTTTCTTCAAGCAATGGGGCGGCGTGCACAAGGGCGCCGCCGGCCGCATGCTTGATGGCCGCACTTACGACGAGCTGCCGAGTGGGCAACTGTAGATGCTCTCGGCTAGCGCGGCGCCCTGCCCTGCGGCCAGCCGGGAGTGTCCTGATCGAGCGGCACCGCGACGTTCTTTAGAAAGATCGCAAACAACCGCCAATTACCTACCGCCAGCAACAATTCGACAAATTGTTCGGGCGTGAAAGCCTTTTCCAGGACAGCGCGAGTTGCGGTCGAAATTTCGAAGCCATCCAGCAGCTCGTCGGTCATCTTTATGATGGCGCGGTCAAGCTCGCTGTATAAACTGCACCGATCGGGATCGCGCACGCCGAGGATTTCCTCCTCGTTCAGGCCAATCCGTTTGGCCAATTTCACATGCGAACAGAACTCGTACTCGGCGGCCGCACGCCATCCGATGCGCAAAACGATCAACTCGCGCTGACGCGCCTCGATTTTGTTCTTCTCCAGCAAAGTGAGCAGCAGCTTCGCAACCGCGCCCGCGCCTTCGGGATGATTCAGCATCGCGCGAAAGGCATTCACCGAAGCCCATTCGCGCGACACTCCGACTTCCGCCCCGCGGCGGCACGCCTCTTCAACCGGCAGCATTTTGACCATTGATTGGACCTCCCAGCTTGGATGCCACGCTAATCCCTGCGGCCGGTCAGGCCAAGCGTCAATAAATTTTGGGATGGCCGGGTGGCCGCGTTTTCCATCGGCGATGGATCCAGTTCCAATGGTCCGGATACCGGCGGATGATGCTTTCGATCGGCCTGACCAGGCGCTGCGTATTCTCGCGCACCGCATCCTCCTGATCGCCGTCTTGAACGATTTCGACGCGCGGCATGATGTGTATGCGATGGCGGGCCGAGCTCCCCTCGCGCACCAGGAAAGCCGGCACGATCGGCAGCCCGGTTAGCATCGCAAGCCGCGCAGCCCCGTCGCTGGTCGCGGCCGGAGTGGAAAAAAAATCGACAAACACGCCGCGCCGCGCGTCGAGATCGAGCGGCATCGCCACCACCCATCGGCCTTCCCGAAACAGCCGCACAATCGATTGCCCTGCCCCGCGCCGGGCTATCGTCAGGTTCCCGAATCGTTCCCGCACCTGGCGCACCGCCTCGTTGATCAGCGGATTTCTGAGCGGCCGGTACACGATCGCGACACGGTATCCATATAGCGAATGGGCCAACGCCAGCAATTCGAAATTGCCGAAATGGCCGGTCAGCACGAATCCGCGTCCGTCGGCGACTTTGGCCGCGTCATCCCAATGTTGGCGATTTTCGTAAGTGACGAAGTTGGCGATATTGCCGGGCGTAAGCGCATAGGAATGCGACCATTCCGCCATCATCCGGCCCCAGTTGCGATAGGAATCGCGCAGGATCGCGAGCCGGGCCGACTCATCGAGAGCCGGAAAGGCGATCAACAGGTTACGCATAGCAATTGGCCGATTGAAACGATCGACCGCAAACCCAAGTCCGCCAATTCGTGCGCCGAACCGCACCGCGCGATCGATTGGCATTGCCCGGAGAATGCGGACTGCGGCGCCGACCGGAAGGAATTCGAGCCGGGCCTTAAGCCCCTTTATCTGTCGCGGCATCGATCCGGTAAAATTTCAGAGGCGGGCGTTGGGCTCAAGCTTATCATGAGCATCCCGAGGTTCTTCGAGAAAAATCATCGCGATTCCAATGACCCAGGACCACCGGTCACGCAACGGGGACACTGGCATAAAGAAGCGGCGGAGACCGGACATAGCCGGCCCCCGCCGCTGGGCAGTCCCCCCAACGCTTAACTAATGCGGTGCGTTCACGCTGCCCGCGCCCGGATCGAGCGGGCCCGCACCGGTGGTCGAAAAGGTTCTCGTCGTGCTGTGCGAAGAGTACCCCATCGGCGCGCCCGGCCCATAGGTCGACGGCATAGTGGTGGAGTAGCTGCTAGATGCTCCCGGGAACATGAATGAGGTCGGACCGTAGGTCGTGCCCGATGGAGCGCCATTCGCGGGCGGATAGTAGCCCGGCGGCGCCGTAGGCGGCTGCTGATATGCGCCCGGCGGCACGATGGTCGCGCCATTGATGTTGTATGGCGGCGGCAGCGAGGCGCTCGGCGGCACCGCGATACTGAAGCTCGGCTTGGAAATCTGCTCGATCTGCGTACGCGGCATATTGTGCATTTCCTTGCGGCCGAGCGACTGGATCATGAACTGACGCTCTTCGAGCGATAAGGCCCGCAAATCCTGACGCGAGCGAATCACGTGCGGCGTCAGAAATACCAGCAGATTGGTCTTGGCATACTGCCGATTACGATCGCTGAACAGATTGCCGATGACCGGAAGATCGGAAAAGAACGGCACGCCCGAAGTGGTGTTTTCAGTGTCATCGGAAAGCAGACCCCCGATCACCGCCGTGCGATGATCCATTATCAGCACCGTGGTCGACGCCGATCGCAATGTGGTGGTCGGGCCCAGGGGATTGGTCGATTGATTCGCGGTGCCGGGCACGACGTTGGAAACTTCCTCGTAGAGATCCATCTTAACGTAGTCGCCTTCGGATACCTGCGGGATGATATCAAGCGTGATGCCGACGTTTTGCCGATCGACTGAGCTGAAGATTGCATTGGGCAGCCCGGCGTTGGCGCTTGACGATCCGACAAATGGCAAATTCTGACCGACCACGATCATGGCCTCTTCGTTATCGGCGGTGAGCAGCGTGGGCGCCGAAAGCACGTTGGAATGCGTGTCCTGCTCCAGCGCGCTTATCAGCGCGATATCGCATGGCACGGTAACCGCGCCGGCGGCCGTGGTGCCGGTTCCAGTGGTGCCGGTCGAAGGCACGCTGCAGGTCTTACCCGAAGCCAGCCCGACGCCGAGGCCGGTCAAACCCAGCGGATTCGCCAACGCGTTCTGCAATGCCCCGAAATTCATCGATCCGAGGCCGAGCATTCCAGTCCCGCCTGTGCCGCCGGAAAAGTTGACCCCGATATCGCGCATCCGATTGGTCGAGACCTCGACGATCACGGCCTGCACGAATACCTGCACGCGCGGGATATCAAGCTGCGTGATAATGGTATGCAGGGTTTCGTAATCCTGGGGTGAGGAACCGATTACCAGCGAGTTGGTGGCGGGATCGGCCGTCACACTGACAGGATCCTCGAACACCCCTTTCAGATTGTCGGGTCCATTGCCGCTACCGCTACCGGTGCCACCGTTGGAGCCGCCTCCACTAACTGAAGCGGGGCCAACATTATTGGCGCTGCCACGGTTGGCCAGGGGCGATCCCATTCCCATACCGCCCATACCGCCACCCATGCCGCCGCCCATACCGCCCATCCCCATGCCACCCATGCCGCCGCCCATGCCGCCGCCCATGCCACCGCCCATGCCGCCATAGCCGCCGGACATTCCACCGCCGAATCCGCCGCCACCCATCCCACCGAACATACCCATGGAACTGCCGCGGCCCAGCGAATCGGCTCCGGTCATGGGCGAGAGCTGACCCGGCCCCGAACCGCCGAGAAGTCCGCCCAATACCATGACCATCTCGAGCGCCTGCGCATTCTTCAGATGATAGACGTGTATCTTCGCGGTCTGATTTGGCGGCTGAATGTCGAGTTGCGCGATCAGTTCCTTGATCTGACGCAACTGGATCGGCCCGGCCAGCACTACCAGCGAGTTCGTGCGCTCATCGGGAATGATCTTGAATTGCGTGCCCGAGGATTGCGCGGACGGCGCCGAGACCCCGAATCCCGGCCGCCGGGCCATCGCGCCGGCATTGGGGGAACCGGGCTTGTTGCCCACAATTTGCTCGATTTCGGGCGCCAGTTGCCCGGCGAACGCGAGCTTGAGCGGAATTACTTCGATAGCCTGCTTGCGGCCCTGCACATCGAGGCTGCCGATGATCCTGAGCAGCCGATCGACGTTGTAAGCATTATCGGTGAGGATCAGCGTGTTATCCTCTGGAAACGCGGCGATCAGGCCATCGTGCGAGACCATCGGCTGGATCACCGCGACCAGCGTGGCGGCCTCGATGTTCCTGAGCTTGATCATCCGGGTGACGTACGAATCACCATGCATCAGGGCCGGCGACTGCGAGGTTGTCAGCGCGGCCGACTCCCGAACCTCGCGGGCGGGCACGATCTTGATTATCGGTCCAGCCTTGACGGTGGTGAAACCTTTCACCTGCAGCACTGACTGAAAAATTGAGTACGCCTGCGCAGGCGTGACCTTGGTCGGCGAAATGATGCTGACTTTGCCGCGCACACTTTCGTCGATAACGAAATTCAAGCCGGTTATTTCGCTGATGAACTTCGCCAGAACGGGAATATCCACGTCCTGAAAATTCATGGTGATCAGCGCCTGCCGCTCCACCGGACCGGAATCGGCGGTCTCCACCGGCGCGGCCGGCGCCTCGGCGGTAACGGTGGGCGCGGTGCCCGAACTATCGGCGCCCAGACCGGCCTCCACATTCACGGTGGAGTCGCTGGGGACTGAGACTTCGTCATCGGCCGCCAGCGCGCGGGGAACGCAGATCAACAGCACAAACAATAACGCAATCACCGAGGTACAAATCGGCTTCATCGAACAAGTCCTCTGCGGGCCGGGGTGCATCCGGTTATACGAGCCACGGGCGCGCATTGCAACTCGGGCCGGATTGCAAAGCTGACGATGGTCGGCGAGTATTCATGCAATCGAAACCAGCGGTAGCCGGAAAAAAGCTTGCGCTTCGAATATTTAATCGGACTCAGATACCTGCGGGCGCGGCGCCGCGAACGCTTTGTTTCCCTGATCGGGATAATTTCGTTGACCGGTATCACCCTGGGCACCTTCGTGCTCACGATAACGCTGGCGATGATGAGCGGATTCCAGGAAGTGCTCCGCGAACGGCTGTTGGCCTTTACCCCGCATGTCACGGTCGAAAAAAGCGATGCCGGCCGCTGGGATTCCGATCAGTTGGCGCGCCAGCTCAGGGCGCTCCCGGGGGTGGCCGGGGTGGCGCCATTCATTTCCTCACAGGTGATGGCGGTTTCGAACACCAGCACCGGCGCACCCGGCTTTGTTTCAGGTGGTGAATTACGGGGCGTGATCGCGGACCCCTCGATGCTGGCGGAATTGACGAAAACGCTCGAAACCGGCAGCATTTCCGCCCTCACCAGCTCTCGGCGGGTGACGATCGTCGATCATGGCAGGAAGCGCGAGGTTGATCTCCCTTCGGTGATCATCGGCAAAACATTGGCTCTGGACCTGGGTCTGGGTCCCGGCGATATCGTGACCATCGTCTCGCCCGCGAGCCTCGCCGGCGCTGGCACGCCACGGCTGAAGCGATTCGTGGTCGGCGGACTTTTCTATTCCGGAATGTATCAGTTCGATTCGCTTCTGATCTTCGCCGGACTTAAAGAGAGCCGCGCCTTGCTGGCCGATCAACCAAATCTGGAAAGCGGGCTCGAGGTGCGGGTGCGCAATATCTTTCAGGCCCCGGCGATCGCGAAACGGATCGCCCTGCTGGCCGGTTCGGGCTTCAAAATCAGCGATTGGACCGAGACTGAAGCGCCGCTGTTCTCCGCTCTAAAGCTCGAGAAGCTGACTTATTTTGTCGTGCTGCTCCTGATGGTGCTGGTGGCGGCGTTCAATATCGTCGCCACGCTGGTGATGGTCGCGATGGAGCGGCGCAAGGAGATCGCAATTTTGCAGGCGATGGGCGCCCGGGCATATTCGATCGCGTCGATTTTCCTGTGCGAGGGCGCCATCCTGGGCGGCGGCGGCACGATCGTGGGCGTCAGCGCCGGGTTTGTGGCGGCCTATCTGATTGGCAGGTTTCGCCTGATCCATCTGCCCCCCGATGTCTTCATGGTGAGTGCGCTGCCGATGCGTTTATATGCATCCAATTTCCTTTCAGTTGCGATTGCCACGATCATTCTTTCCCTGGTAGCCGCGGTTTATCCGGCGCTCAAGGCGAGTCTGCTCAAGCCGGTCGAGGTGATTCGGTATGAGTGACGGCGCCGCCGCGGCGAAGAGCTCCGACAGCTTACTGTTGCGGGCGCAGGCACTCGGCAAGAACTACTATGACGGCGATCGGGAAGTTCGCGTGCTGCGAGATCTCGAGTTCCAAGCCGGCGTGGGCGAGTTGATTGCGATCGTCGGCCAGTCGGGAACCGGAAAATCGACGCTGCTGCATGTACTTGGCAGTCTCGATACTCCTTCAACCGGAAAAGTTTTCTTCGACGGGCACGATCTGTTTGCGGCAGATTCAAGCGCACTGGCCGAATTCCGTAATCGAAATCTTGGTTTTGTGTTCCAGTTTCATTATCTGTTGGCCGATTTCACAGCGATTGAGAACGTGATGATGCCAGGCATGATCGCCCGTATGGGCGATCGGGAGAATCGGGCGCGGGCCGCCGAGATGCTCGCCCTGGTGGGGCTGGGCGACAAACTCGACCGTCGCCCCGGCGAGCTGTCGGGGGGCGAGCAACAACGGGTCGCGGTCGCCCGGGCAGTGGTGATGCGTCCGCGCCTGGTGCTCGCCGACGAGCCCACCGGGAATCTCGATCCGCATACCGCCGACGAAGTTCATCAATTGTTCACGATGCTCAATCGCGAACTGGGCATCACGCTGGTGGTTGCCACGCACAACGATCGGCTTACGCAGGTGATGAGCCGGCGGTTGCGGCTCAGAGACGGACGCCTGTTCGAAGAAGGCATCCACTAAGCGCCCACTCCACGGAATCGTCTGGTCTTAAATTTGTTTGACCGTACGTTGGTTTACATAGCTGGCGACTTTGGCTAGCTTGGTCGCCGCTTCAGTATTGTTTGGTGAGGGCGGATATCTTCAAGGCGCACCTAAAAAACGCGGTTGTTCCACGATTACTGCTGCCCGTCGTATTGGCGATCATTATCCTCGCCCATTCGGCGATCAGCCGGGCGCAGCCGTCTGGCCCGATCATTTCAGCGATTGAGATCGCCGGAAACCAGCGGGTTGAGAAGGACGCCATCCGGATCCATCTGACGACCCAGCCCGGACAACCGCTGAATCCCGCCGTTGTCGATCAGGACGTCAAAGCCATTTACCGCATGGGATTTTTCCGCCGGGTGACGGCGGAATTGCGCAATCGCAACGGTAAGACGGTGCTGGTTTACCGGGTTCAGGAACAGCCCATGGTGGCCGACGTGCAGCTCAAAGGGATGAAGAACGTCACTCCCACCGACGACAAAGTGATCGCCGCGATGAAGGTCCATACGGGGGTGATTTTCGACCCAAGCAGCGTCCAGGCCACCATCGACGGCATCAAGCAGATATATCAGGGCAAAGGTTATTTGGACGCTCAGGTCGCGGCCAACGTGATCCCCCGCCCGGACAACTCGGTGCTGGTGGTTTTCAATGTCACCGAGGGCAAAGTGGTCCATGTTTCGAAAATCGAATTCACCGGCAACAAACACTTTTCCAGCCGCCGCCTGCGCAGCGACATGGAAACCGCGACTTATAATCCGCTGATAAGCTGGGCCATCGGAACCGGCGTGCTCGATTACAAGAAGCTGGCCTCCGATGTCGACCGCCTGACCGCATTTTATTACGACAATGGCTTTCTCAACGCGGTGGTCTCGCAGCCGGTGGTGCGCCGGCAGGGTAAGTCGCTAGTTATCGCAATCCATGTCGATGAGGGTCCGATCTATCGGTTCGGCGACATCACGTTTGTTGGGAATCTAAAATTCCCCGCCAGCCAACTGCATAACGGCCTGACAATCAAAAAGGGCGACGTTTTCCGCGGGACCCATCTGCAACACGACGTGCTGGGCCTGTCGGATTTTTATTCGAGTCTTGGCTATGCCTACGTCACGGTCGATCCGCATACCGACGTCAATGCGGCAACGCATACGGTGAACGTGGAGTTCGCGATCAATCCGGGCAAGGAGGTGCTGGTCGATCGCATCAATATCACCGGCAATACCAAAACCTCGGACAAGGTCATCCGGCGTGAACTGACGATCCAGGAGCAGGAGCCCTACTCGGCGGAAAAAATTCGTGAATCGAAGATGCGCCTCGATCAACTGGGTTACTTCTCCCAGACCCATCTGACCACCGAACCGGCTCAACAGCCCGATCGGATCGATCTCGATGTCAATGTGACCGAGGGTAATACCGCCTCTTTCCAGTTGGGCGGCGGCTTTGACAGCGCCTCGTCGCTGTTCGGCAACTTCACACTGGGCGATTCAAACCTTTTCGGCGGCGGCGAGTCGCTGCAGTTCAACGCCATGATTGGCTTTCTCTTCCGCAATTTCAGCATCAGCTATACTGAACCGTGGTTCCTCGACATGCCGTTGTCGGTTTCACTCCAGTTGTTCGACAACGAAATGTATCTGGTCAGTTTCAACCAGACCTCGGCCGGTCTTTCCGTTCAGAGCTACTATCCGCTGACCGAACTCGGGATTAAAAACATCGGCCCGATATCATTGGCCGACGTCAACGCGGGACTCGGCTACCAGTACGAAAGCGTCTCGATCGGTGGGCTCTCAACCTTCACGCCGCTGGACATCCTGCGCGACAAGGGTTACCACCAGCTTTCGATTATCTCGCCCTCGATCAAGCGCTTCACGGTCGATAATCCGATCGACCCGCGTACCGGATCGGTGCAAAGTTTAAACGTCGATTTGGCCGGCCTGGGTGGAAATGGACGCTACGTAAAAAGCACGCTTCACCTGCGTTATTTCTTCAATTTTCTGAACAGCCCGGTGTGGGGATCGTGGGTCTATTCGCCCAGCGCCACCTTCGGCATCGGCACGTCCCTGCAGAAGGGCACCGGCGGAGAACTACCCCTGTACGCGCGGTTCTTCCCCGGCGGCGTCGGTGGCGAGGGTGACGTGCGCGGGTATCAGCTCTATTCGCTAGGTCCGCAAGTGACTAGCTTCAATCAAGTCGGCGGAGCGTTCAACGTGTCGCCTATTGGCGGCAGCAAAGAATTGTTGTTGAGCAATCAGATCAGTTTCCCCCTGATTACCTCGCTGGGTATACGCGGTTTCGTTTTCACCGACGCCGGCAACGCCTATCGGCTGTACTCGGCGATGCCGCTGACCTCATTGCAGGCGTCTTATGGCTTCGGCATTTTCTGGCGCTCGCCATTCGGACCGATCAGCGCCGACATCGGACGGCCGATTAATCCCCGTCCCAACGATATGACCACCGTTTTCGATATCGGCGCCGGTGCCCTGTAGCCGCCGCCCGTAAAACAGGCTTTAATTACGCCCCGAAGGTTACGTCCATTTTTCGTGAACCCGTCCGGTTTGCCGGAGCGATTTCCGATTGGAGGATTTGCAGGTGGCTATGCGGCAGCGACTTATTGTTCTGATGGTGCTGGTGGGAATGTTGAGCGCCGTCTCCGCACGGGCAGAGGTCAGGCTTGCCTATGTCGATATTCAGCGGGCGCTCAATGAGTGCAACGCCGGAAAACACGCGAAAGTCGAAATCCGTGGAAAGGTCGAGCAGATCACCGGCAAGCTCAAGCGGCAGCAAGCCGAAGTCCAATCGATTCAGGATGAACTGCAGAAAAAAGGGATGCTGATGCGGGCCGACCAGCGTCAGAACCTGCAGGACGAATACGCCACCAAGCTGCGCGATTTCCAGCAGAACTATAAGAATGTTCAGGAGGAGCTGCGGCAGAAAGACAGCGAGATGACCTCCGCGATCGTGCGGGATCTCGCGACGGTGGTGCGCAACATCGGCGAAAAAGACGGCTATACGATGGTGATGGAAAAAGGCCAAATTTTATGGGGTGCGCCCGGCATCGACATCACCGATGAAGTGATCCGCAGCTATGATGCGATGCATGTGCCGGCCGGTTCGCTCGGCGAGCAGCCGGGAGCGCGGGGTGGCGCGCCACGCGCCGGTGGTGGCAACGAGATCAATCTTGGTGGTCCTCAATCCAGCTTCGGCTCCTCAACCACTCAAAAGCGATCGAGCATCTCCCGTTAGCAGGGGGTTGAGAAAAGGCATGGGCCTGAGATTTTCAACCGAGGTAGCGCTCGACACCCTGCATGAAAACCGGCTTTTTTCCCATATCCTCTCTCCCTGCGGGAGAGATAAGCGTGAGGGATAAGGCGGTGAAAATTCTTTTTCAACCGCCTGTTAGACCTTGAGCACCGAACCTGCAGTTCCCGATCTCGCGCGCCTGATGCGGCTGCTGCCGCATCGGTACCCATTTCTGCTGGTGGACCGGGTGTTGGAACTCGACGACCGCCACGCGCTCACGCTGAAGAACGTCACCTTCAATGAACCGTTCTTCATGGGTCATTTTCCCGGCTATCCGGTGATGCCCGGGGTGCTAATCATGGAAGCGCTGGCTCAATCCGCCGGTGTGCTCGCGATGCGAATCGCGGCCGCGGAGCGCGACGGGGATCGGATGCTGATGCTGACCGGCCTCGACAAGGTCCGCTTCCGCCGCCAGGTGATTCCGGGCGATCAATTGAAAATGGAAGTGACCCTGCTCAGATATCGGCGTCCGCTCTGGAAAATCGAGGCGGTCGCGCGCGTCGAGGGAGAACTGGTGGCCGAGGGTGAAATATCCGCGATGGAAGTGGAGGCGCGACTGCCATAGCCGGACTAATTCATCCCACTGCGATCGTCGATCCAGGATCGGAAATCGATTCCAGCGCCGAGATCGGCCCCGGCGTCGTAATTGGTCCTGGAGTCCAAATCGGGCCGCGGACCACGGTCGGTCCGTACACCGTGATCGAAAGCAACACGACGATCGGCGCACGCAACCGTATCTTCCAGTATTCCTCGATTGGCGCCGCGCCGCAGGACCTGAAGTTCCGCAATGAGCCCTCGCGCGTGGAGATCGGCGACGACAATACCATCCGCGAATTCACCACCATCCATCGCGGCACCGAAAGCGGCCACATGGTCACCCGCATCGGCAACGGCGTGCTGTTGATGAACTACGTGCATATCGCCCATGACTGCATCGTTGGCGATGGATCAATCATCGCCAATTCGACCGAGTTGGGCGGCCATTGCGTGCTCGGGGAATGGGTGGTCGCCGCGGGGATGTGTGGGATCCATCAGTTCGCGCGTATCGGCGCCTATGCGATGGTGGCGGCAGGCGCCAAGGTTTCCCAGGACGTGCCGCCCTATTCGATGGTCGCGGGCGACCGCGCGCGGCTGGTGGGCGTAAATACGGTAGGACTGCGCCGGCGCGGCTTCGATCGCGAGACCATCGGCGCTATCGAGCGCACTTATCGCAAGCTGTTCTACTCGGGTCTGTTGCGGGAGGACGCCATCCGGGAAGTATTGGCCGAAGATGGATCGGTCGCCGAAGTGCGGCGCGTCGTGGACTTCATCGGTGAGTCGAAGCGCGGCGTGGTTGGCCGTGAGCGGGAGTAAACCGCAGTTCGATTCGGACCCATTGAAAAAACTGGGACTCATCGCCGGTAACGGAGTTTTTCCGCTCGAGGTTGCGCGGGCGGCGCGTGTGCGCGGCGTCCGCGTAATCGCAGTCGCGCACCGGGGTGAGAGCTTGCCCGAACTGGAAGCACTGGTCGACAAAATCAACTGGATAAATGTTGGCCAGGTGCAACAGATGATCGACTTCTTCAAGGCCGGCGGGGTTGATCAGGCCGCGATGGCCGGCGGCATCACCCGTGCGAGACTGGCCGAATCCTTCACACCCGATTCGCGCGCCGTCGCGATGATGTCGCGGATGGCGCGCTTTAGCGACGATGCGGTGCTGCGCGCCCTTGCCGCGGAACTCGAATCCGAAGGCATCCCGATGATCGATCCGGTGCCGATGCTGACCAGGGCGCTGGCCGAATCGGGACCGCTGGCCGGACCGGCTCCGCAGGATCGGCACATGAAAGACCTCGAACTGGCGTTCAGCCTCATGCGTGTGCTGGGAAAATTCGACGTCGGTCAGGCGGTCGCGATTCACAGCGGCATTGTCGCCGCGGTCGAGGCGGTCGAGGGTACCGACGCGGCTTTACGGCGCGCCGCAGTATTGTGCGGCGCCGGTATGGTGGTCGCGAAGATGGCCAAAGCTGGACAGGACATGCGCTTCGATCGCCCCGCTATCGGCCCGGCGACAATCGAACTGCTGGCTGAGTTGCGCGCCGCAATGATCGGCGTCGAGGCCGGGCAGGCGCTGATCCTCGAACGTTCCCGGACTTTTGCCCTGGCGGCGGAAAACGGCATCACCATTTATGGCCATGACTGAACTGCGCGCAGCGGTGATCGGAGTCGGCAAGCTCGGCACGTTGCACGCGAGCAAGTACGCCGCGATACCGGATGTGCGGCTGGTGGCGGTGGTCGACGTCGATCAATCGCGAGCAAGCCAAATCGCACTCGAATACGGCGCCGCCGCGGTGACGGATTTTCGAACTTTGAAGGGCACCGTCGATCTGGTCAGCGTGGCGACTCCGAGCCTTACTCATTACGAGGTCGCCGCCTGGATGCTCCAGGCGGGAATCGATGTGCTGCTGGAGAAACCGATGGCCGCCTCGCCGGCCCACGCGCGCGAGCTGGTCGCGCTGGCGGCGGCTCATGGCCGAATCCTTCAAATCGGCCATCTTGAACGCTTTAATCCCGCGATCGTACACTTGCGATCGATGCTGCGCGCGCCGCGCTTCATCGAAAGCCATCGGCTGGCGCCGTTTACCGAACGCGGCACGGACGTCGATGTGATTCTCGATCTGATGACTCACGATCTCGACGTGATCCTAAGCTGCACCGAGGCCGAAGTGATCTCGGCGGAAGCGGTTGGAGTTGCGGTTCTCACCGATCGCATCGACGTCGCCAACGCACGGCTGCGCTTCTCCAACGGACTGATCGCCAATCTTAACACCAGCCGGGTTGCGCCCCGGCGCGAACGCAAAATCCGTTTCTTCCAACCCGACGAGTACATCTCGGTCGACTACGAGGCACGCCGCATCCAGGTTTATCGTAAGGGTGCGCCACAGCCCGGATCGCCCTACCCGGTTATTTCGGCCGAACAGATCAACCTCGACAAGGGCGATCAACTGGCGGATGAAATCGCGGCATTCGTCGCCAGCGTGCGGTCCCGCCAGGCTCCGATCGTCAGCGCCGCGGATGGACTGCGAGTGATGGAATTAACCGATCGGATAAAATCCGTGATGGAAAGCGCGGGGACTATCGCACAGTGAGAATCGTTTGCCGCACAGTTTTCCGATTTGCGCTGCGGCTCGCCTGCCTGATGGTCTTGTTTGCAATTCTGGCGAGCTGTTCGCATACGCCGCCAGCCGAGATCGGCTCCTATCCGGCCGCCAATCCCAATGATTGTCTGCCGCCGATCGCGCTGAGCGACCAGCACGGAACCCGCCTCACGCTCGCCTCGCTCAAGGGTAAACCGGTCTTGATCGATTTCGTATATGCCTCGTGCCACCTTGAATGCCCGGTGCTGACCTCGAAGTTCAGGCTGATCGCCAATGCTCTCGGTTCAGAACTCGGCAACAAAATAACCCTGGTCTCAATCACCCTCGATCCCGAACACGACACTCCGGCGGTGCTGCTTCGCTATGCAAAGGCCGAGGGCGCACCGGCTTCCGGATGGTTGTTCCTGACCGGCGCGCCAGCGGCGATCGATCAGGAACTGGCGCTGTTTCGGATCAAACGCATGCGCGAGCCCGGCGGCGCCATCGGTCACGTTGCCGCCGCTTTCCTGCTCGGTCCCGATGGGCATCAGATACGCCAGTATGACGCGCTCCAGGTAAGCCCGAAAACGGTGGTTGCCGATATCAGGAACGCTCTCAACGGTTAGCTCGTTGCATCCACCGCGTATCCTGATGGTGGCCGGCGAGGCCTCGGGCGATCTTCATGGCGGAAATCTCGCCAGCGAAATAACCGCGCGCGCGCCCGGATGCGACATTTTCGGAATCGCGGGCGAGCGGATGCGCACAGCAGGCGTGCGGGCGCTGGTCAACGCGGAGGACATCGCCGGATTTGGCGTGACCGAGCTAAGCCTGACCATCCGGCGAACGCTGAGCGCGATGCGTTTACTGCGCGCAACGCTGCGGCGAGATCGTCCCGACCTCGCGATTCTGATCGACTATGCCGAGTTCAACATGATGCTGGCGCGCTATGCGCGCCGGATTGGCATCCCGGTGCTTTATTACATCGTGCCGCAGGTATGGGCCTGGCGGCGCGGGCGAATCGCCAAACTGATCCAGCGGGCCGATCGACTGGCGGTGGTGTTTCCATTCGAAGCGCAGGTTTATGCCGCTGCCGGTCAGCGGGTGACCTTCGTGGGCCATCCTCTGCTCGATCTCGCGCGTCCCGGCGCGGATCGCGAGACGACGCTGCGCCGTCACGGCTTCGCCTCCAGCGACAAAATTCTTGCGCTCCTGCCCGGCAGCCGGCGCAGCGAGATTCAGCATCTGCTGCGGCCGTTCTGCGAGGCCGCCCGGATCCTGAACCGGACGCGGGGGCTGGTGCCCTGCATCCTGCGCGCGCCAACCTTGACCGAAGCGGACCTGCGCACCGCCGCGGGCGGTACGCTCGACGGGATAAGGATTCTGGATGGGGATTCATATAATATCGTTTCCGCCAGCGAACTGGCGCTGGTGGCCTCGGGTACCGCGACGCTGGAAACGGCGCTGCTCGGCTGTCCGATGGTGATCGCGTACAAGGTGTCGGGGTTAACCTACTCGATCGCGCGGATGCTGGTGAAAGGAGTCAGGTTTTTCGGCATGCCCAATATTCTCGCTGGACGCCGAGTGGTTCCCGAGTTGATACAGCAGGAAGTGATCGCGGAAAATCTGGTCAGCGCCGCGGAACCGATGCTGCTTGAGCCTTGCCGCAGAGAGACTATCGCCGCACTTAAGAACCTTCGCTCACAGCTCGGGCTTCCCGGCGCAGCCGGGCGGGTGGCGGAAATTGCGCTCGGCATGATCTCATGAAGCTGATCTCACCTCTGCAACGCCGGATTTTAGATTATCTGCGCCCGTACCTTTTTCCGCATCTGACCTTATTGGTCGTCACGACTCTGCTGCTCAGCGCCAGTAATGGCGCAATCCCGCTGATCGCGCGGCCGTTCATCAACTCGCTCTCCAAATTTCACGATCTCAGACAACTTCACCTGTTATCGATCGAAATTTTGATTTTATTCGTGGTCCGTGCCCTGGCGAACTTCGCCAGCACCTATCTCAATGCTTATGTCGGCCAGCGCATCACGCTTAATCTTCGCTCGCAACTCAACGACCGCCTGCAACGGCTTTCGCTCTCGTTCTTCAACCGCACGCCGACCGGCGTGATGGTTTCGCGCGTGCTCTACGACGTTCACCTGATCGCTGGCAGCACCACCGATGGCGTCTTTTCGATTTTTGGCGACGGCTGCTCGCTGATCGCCGTATTGTCGGTGGCGTTTTATATCGATTGGAAGCTCGCGCTGATTGCCTTCGTGGTTTTTCCCGCCGCGGTGCTGCCGGTAATGGGATTTTCCCAGCGCATCCGCAAAATGACCAAGCGCTCGCAGAAACAGTTCAGCGGGCTGACGGTGGTCCTGCAGGAAACCTTTCAGGGCAACCGCGTGGTCAAAGCCTTCGGGATGGAAGACTATGAGCGCCGCCGCTTCGATATCGAACTGCGCCGCCTGCTCAGGGTCAACATGCGAATCGTGCTGATCCGCGCGATCACCAGCCCGATGATCGAAGTGATGGGCGCGTTCGCGATCGTGGGCGTGCTGTGGTTCGGCGCCTCCTCGGTCGTCGCCGGCACGCGCAGCGCGGGAACCTTCGGCGCCTTCGTCGCCTCGATGCTGATCATTTACCAGCCATTCAAACGGTTGACCCGCACCAACAACACCATCCAGCAGGGGATGGCGGCGGCCGAGCGGGTGTTCGAGATGATGGACGAGCCGATCGAAGTCCCCGAGCTGCCGAACGCGATCAAGCTGCCGCGCACCCATCACTCGATCGAATTGCGCAAGGTCAACTTCCGTTATCGCAAGGACTGGGTGCTCAAGGAGGTCGATCTCAGAATTGGCGCCGGCGAGGTGATCGCATTGGTTGGCATGAGCGGCGGCGGAAAATCGACCATCGCCGATCTGATCCCGCGCTTTTACGATCCGCAGGAAGGCCAGGTCCTCATCGATGGGGTCGATTTGCGCCACGTCAGCCTTGCTTCGCTGCGCTCGCAGATTGGCCTGGTTACCCAGCATACGTTTTTGTTCAACGATACGATTCGCGCGAACATCGCATACGGGAGCCAGGAAAAAAGCGAGGACGAAATCGTGACGGCGGCGCGCCGCGCCAACGCTCACGGATTCATCGCCCGGCTGCCGCAAGGCTACGACACTCTGGTCGGTGAAATGGGTGTGCGGCTTTCGGGCGGCGAGCGGCAACGGATCGCGATTGCCCGCGCATTGCTGAAGGACGCGCCCATTTTAATACTCGATGAAGCCACTTCCTCGCTCGATTCGGAGGCCGAACGGCTGGTGCAGGAGGCGCTGGAGTTGTTGATCGCCAACCGCACCGTGCTGGTTATCGCCCATCGGCTCTCCACTATCCGCCGCGCCGATCGAATCGCGGTACTGGTGCATGGCAAGGTGATCGAACAAGGGACGCACGACGAACTGATCGCGCTCGGCCGGGAATACCGCAAGCTATACGATCTTCAATTCAGGGAATCGGCCACGGTGGCCGGCAACGGCCAACTCGCAGGCTGATAGGCGGCATCGAAGGTGTCAGCAGCGCTTTACCGGCTTTACAACGCAATCTGGTATCCGGCGCTGCCGTTCGCGATGCTGGCGGGCGGCGGCGACTCCCACGAGCGCCTCGGGCGCGTACGGCCTGGCGAAATCCCGGCCGGCGATGGCCCGCGCATCTGGTTCCATGCCTCTTCGGTTGGCGAGGTGGAGGCTCTGAGCGCCATCGCGCAGGCTCTCATCCGGGAAGTCGATGGCGCTTCGGCGATCGTTACGACCATGACCGAGAGCGGACGCGAAGCTGCGCGGCGCCGCATCCCCGATGCGGCGGTCCATCGCCTGGCGCCATTCGATCATCCGTCACGCGTACGAAACTTTATCGCCGCCATGCGTCCCAAGCTGATGGTGATCACCGAAACCGAAATCTGGCCGGGCTATTTTATCGAGGCGCGGCGCGCCGGCGCACGTATCGCAATCGTTAACGGCCGCGTTTCCGAGCGCTCATTCGAACGCTACCAATGGCTCCGGCCGCTGCTCGCCGAAGCTCTGCAGTTGGCCGATCTGGTGCTCGCGCAGACCGCCGACGACGCGCGCCGCTATCGCGATCTCGGTGCACCGCGCCGCCGCGTGGTGGTCACCGGGAATACCAAATTCGACCTGGCCCGGCTTGCCCCAGCGCCGGCTATTCGGCCCGCACTGCAACGCTATGCCGCCGGCGCGCCGCTGATCGTCGCCGGATCGACCGCACCCGGCGAAGAGCCGATCGTGATCGAGGCATGGCGTGCGATCGCCGCGCGATGGCCTCGTACCCGGCTCGCGATCGCGCCTCGTCACCTCAAGCGGTTGGCGGAAATCGAAGCCCTGCTGCGTGACGGCGGATTGCCGTTCGTCAAGGCCAGCACCCTGCCGGAATCGGAAGATCACTCCGCGCGAATTCTGCTGCTCGACACGATGGGCGAACTGCGCGCGCTCTATGCCCATGCCGCGATCGCATTCGTTGGCGGCAGCCTCGTTCCCGGCCGTGGCGGTCAGAGCCTCGCCGAGCCTGCCGCGGCCGGCGTTCCGGTGCTGTTCGGTCCCTATCATGAAAGTCAACGCCAAATCGCGGCTGCCTTGCTCGATGGCGACGGCGGCCAGGTGGTGAAAGACGCGGACGATCTCGGCAAGGTTTGCGCGGCATTGCTGGCGGGCGACGCGCGCCGCGTCCGCGCAGGTCAGGCCGCGCGCCGCTCACTCGATTTGCTCGGCGGCGCGGTCGGCTTCAGTATCCCAATGCTCAAGGCCTTGATTGCCGCAGGCTGATTTGCGAACCGTAAGCTTTCCGGGCAGACCGATGCGTCTATGGCGTAACCAACTTCCATGGCATGACAAGCTCTTGTGGGCGCCGCTCGCACCGGCGTCCGCGATCTACGGCGCCGCCATGGCTTTGCGCGGCGGTTATTGGAAGCTGGCTGCGCGACGCGCCGCGGTTTTCACGGTCGCGGTCGGCAATCTAACTGTCGGCGGCAATGGCAAGACGCCGTTCTCTCTGTTTCTCGCTTCGGGCCTGATCGAACGAGGTCTGAAAACCGCGATCGTGAGCCGTGGTTATGGCGCCGTCAGGCAATCCGGCGACGCCCTCGTCGTAGCCGATGGGGGCAGTATTTTGCTCGGCCCCGATGAGGCCGGCGACGAGCCGGTGATGATGGCGAAGTCGTTCCACGGACCGATCGCGATCGCCCGCCGGCGTATCGACGCGATCAACCTGCTGCTCGATCGCGGACCACTGGACGCGGTGGTGCTCGATGACGCATTCCAGCACATCCGGCTCAAGCGCGACCTCGACCTGCTGCTGGTGAACGCGCAGCGCGGCCTGGGTAACGGATGGACCCTGCCGGCCGGACCGATGCGCGAAGGATTCGGCGCGCTGGCGCGGGCCAACGGCGTGGTTTTGATGATTACGGAAGCTGGCCGGGCGGCGGCCGGAGTCTCTAAAATCACGGCCGCCAGCGGCGAACGACTGCTGCCGGCGATGCTGTCGCCGCGAGCCTGGGTGAGGCCCGAAGGCGATAGCTGGAGCACGATCCCACTCGATACTTTGCGCGGAAAACGCGCCGTTGCGGTGGCGGGACTGGCCAATGGCCGACAATTCTTCACGATGCTGCGTGAGCTCGGAATCGAAGTCACCAGCGAAATCGAATTCCCTGATCATCACCGCTATAGCGGCTCCGATAGCGAAAGAATCGGCGCGAGTACGCGCGCCGGGGAAATCATCGTCACGACCGAAAAGGATCTGGTCAAACTCGAACGATTTCCCAAATTGCGCGATTCGCTGTACGCTTTGCGCCTGACGATCCTGATGGATGAAGCGGACCAGGCGCGGCTGTTCACAATGATCGATCGCTCACGCGCGCTACGCCGCCCATCCAGCCCGGCGTGATCAAGAGAAAGGAGTTTTCCAATGGCGCTCAGCCAGGAGCTGCTCGATATTCTCGCCTGCCCCAAGTGCAAAGGCGAAGTAAAACTGACCCCCAACGGTGACGGCCTTGCCTGCGGCGCCTGCCGGCTGGTCTACCCAATTCGCAACGACATTCCGATCATGCTGATCGATCAGGCTCAACCGCTTCAATAGCAGGCTCAGCCTTGACTGGAATATTGTGAGATAAACCCATGCGCAGGATGAAGCATCCCGGCGTTGCAAAACAACGGCGCGATGCCATCCCTGGATTCGTGAGTATCGCCTTCGGGCGAAGCTCGATTCTTCTACGCCGGGAATTTTCCACTCATGCCCCGGCGATTGCGGCGAAGCTGGTTCAATTACGCGATACCGATGAGCCCGGACTCGGCAATCGCCGCAGCGGTTTTCGCTTACGCATTGCGGGTATTCCCGATCTGTTCGCCCGGCATTCGCGGCGGGGCGGCTTTTTCGGTGGTCTGTTAGGTGACCTGTACTTTGGCCTGAGACCTCGGCAGTTTCGCGAACTGACGATTGCCAGTCAGGCTGCCCAGCGCGGGGTACCAATCGCGCAGCCGGCGGGTGCGATGGTCGAACGGGTCGCGCCAGGATTTTACCGGGGATTTTTTCTGAGCCAGGCCCTCGACGGCATGTCGTTGTGGGAGTTCGTCCGCACCGATGACGATGCGCTGGTGCGGCTTCACGTACTGGAGCAGGCGCGCGCCGCCATCGAAACGATGCATCGCGCGGGACTGTTTCACGCCGATCTGAATCTGCACAACCTGTTCGTAACGCATCGCGGCGATGGCTTCGCGGTGATGATTCTTGATCTCGACAAAGCGCGGCTGCTCGATCGTCCGCTGCCGGAAACCACGCGCCGCGCGAACCGAACCCGCCTGCTGCGATCGATCCACAAACTCGATCGGGAGCGGCGCTATTTTAGCGATCAGGCGATTGAGACTTTGGCCGGCGGGTAAGCCCGGCTCAGTAGCGGCGATCGTCGAGATGGCCCAGACGCGAAACGCGTATCACACCGTCGATCGTGGCCAGCGAATGCATCACGCCGCTTAGCTGGCTGGCATTTTTGACCAGCAGCTCGAAGATCGACATTGCGCGCCGATCGACACCGGTGGTCTTGACCTCGGCGGTCGAGATATTTACTCCCGCCGAAGCGATCGCCTTGGTCATCGCGGCCAGCAACCCCGGCTGATCGACGCACAGCACCTCCAGCCGAATCGGCCTGGGCGCCTCGTCGCCATCTTTCCAGATCACCGGCACGCGCCGTTGTGGGTCTGCGATCAGCCCTTGCGGACATCCCACCATATGCACCGTCACGCCGCGCCCGCGCGTGATGAAGCCGCTGATGGCCTCGCCCGGCAGCGGGTTGCAGCAGCGTGCGAAGCGCACCATCACGTCGCCCAGGCCCGACACCACCACCGCGTTTTCGGCCGCGCGCAAGGCCTCCTTGGCGGTACGCTCCTTGGACGCAGGTGACGCCGGCGCGGGCTGCTTCTCGGCGCGATAAAGTTTGAGTTCATCCGGCGTCAGCAGCTTGGCCAGCACCTGGGCGGGGGTGGTGAGGCCATAGCCGACTGCGGCCAGCAAGCCATCCACCTCGCGCTGGGAAAATTCCTTCAGCACGTTGTCGAAGCGGCGCGAATTGCGCAACTCGGCCACGCTCAAGCCCAACTGCTCGAGCTCGCCGTTGAGCAGCGAGATGCCCAGTTCTCGCGATCGTTGCGCCTGCTGCGCCCGTAACCATTGGCGGACACGGCTTTTGGCGCGCGCGGTGACCACATGATTGAGCCAATCCTTGCCCGGACCCTGCCGCTCCGAGGTGATTACTTCGACCATATCTCCCGAGTTCAGCCGATAACGGACGGGAACCATGCGCCCATTGACGCGCGCACCGACCAGATGGTGACCAACCTGCGAGTGAATCCGGTAGGCGAAATCGATCACCGTCGATCCCTGCGGGAAATCGAGCACGTCGCCCTTGGGCGTGAACACGAACACCTCTTCGGGGAAGAGGTCGGCTTTGACCGTCGAAAGGAATTCCTGCGGGTCCTTGAGATTCTGCTGAAATTCGATCAGCCGGCGCAGCCAGGCGAAGCGCTCGGTCTCAGGGTCCGCATGATGATCGTTGCCGCCGCCATTGGTTTCCTTATAGCTCCAGTGCGCGGCGATGCCTTCCTCGGCCACCCGATGCATTTCGCGCGTGCGGATCTGTACTTCCATCCGCTGCCCGCGCGGACCAATCACGGTGCTGTGCAGCGACTGGTACATGTTGATCTTCGGCAGCGCGATATAATCTTTGAAGCGGCCGGGCACCGGCTTCCAGTTGGCATGTACGACGCCCAGCGCCTCGTAGCATTCGCGCACCGTCTCCACGGTTATGCGGAAGGCCACCAGGTCATAGATCTGATCGAAGGCGAGTTCCTCTTCCTCCATCTTCCGGTTGATCGAATAGAAATGCTTGGGCCGTCCGGTCACCTCGGCTTTGACGTCGGCTTCGGCCAGCCGGCGGCTAAGTATCTCGATGACCATCGCGATATAAAGCTCGCGATCGGTCCTGGTCTCGGCCACCTGGCTTTTTAGCGTGCCGTAGGCGGTGGGATTCAGGTATCGAAAAGCATTATCTTCAAGCTCGGACTTGAGCCAGTAAATCCCCAGCCGATGGGCGATTGGCGCATAGATTTCCAGCGTCTCGCGCGAAATCTCGATCTGCCGGTCGCGCGGCATCGATTCGAGCGTCCGCATATTGTGCAGCCGATCCGCAAGCTTGATTAGCACCACGCGGATGTCGCGGCCCATCGCAATGATCATCTTGCGAAAGTTTTCGGCCTGCTTCTCCTCGCGGCTGGAGAAGGTTATTTTTGAAACTTTGGTGAGACTATCGACCAGATGAGCCACTTCGGCGCCGAACAACCCAGCCACTTCCTCGAACGAGGCCTGAGTATCCTCGACCACGTCGTGCAACAGGGCGGTGACAATCGAAAGCACGTCGACTTTGAGCTGAGCCGCGATCAGCGCCACGTTCAGCGGATGGGTAACGTAAGGCTCGCCTGATTTCCGCTTCTGCTCGGCGTGCATATCGGCCGAGTACTCGTAGGCACGGCGAATCAGGGATTCATCGACATGCGGATGATACGAACGGACCTGCGCAATTAACTCGTCGAGCTGATCTGGAGAGCGGCTAATTGCTAGCTCTTCCATGGCGCGAACTCCTCGCGCAGGCGACCAACCTTAAGCCGTTCGCCCTCGACAATGGTTTTCAATGCCTCCAGCGATTCCTCACGGTGCGCGTTGATGATCAGGTAATCGTAATCCCGAAAGGCCGAGGCTTCCTGGCGCGCTCGCATAAGACGCCGCGCGATCGCGTCGCCGGTTTCGGTGCCACGCCGCCGTAACCGTTCTTCAAGTTCCGGGAAGCTTGGCGGTAATACAAAAATACTGGCGGTATCAGCCGGATAGCTTTGGCGAATCTGGCTCGCACCCTGAATATCGATATCGAGCAGCATATCGTTGCCGCGAGCCACCGCCTCATCGAGCGGAGTGCGCGGAGTGCCGTAGCTGGAGTCGAACACACGCGCCCATTCGGCCAGTTCGCCTGCGGCACGCCTGCGTATGAACTCCTCGTCGGTCACGAAGTGATAGTCGATCCCATCCACCTCGCCTTCGCGCGGCTCACGAGTGGTCAGGGAAATCGATGCCCTTAGACCAGAAATTTTTTTCAGGGCCGCGCGCGAGATCGTCGTTTTTCCCGCACCGGAAGGGGCGGAAACAATAAAGATTATACCTCGACGGGTTGGTCCCTGTGCCAGCATAAACGTAGCTAACAGATTAACACCTTGCAAATTGCGTTTTAATGCCGGATCTACTCGACGTTCTGCACCTGCTCGCGCATCTTCTCGATCTCACCTTTAAGATCGACCGTCACGCGCGACAGGGCCGGATTCTGCGACTTTGAACCGACGGTGTTAACCTCGCGATTAAGCTCCTGCAACAGAAATTCGACCGGTTTCCCAATTGGTCCCTTGCGGCTTAGCAACGCGCTCATGCCCTGCAGATGGGCCCGCAGGCGAGTCAGCTCCTCGGTGATATCCACGTGCTGCGCGGCCGACGCGGCCTCCTCGTACAGGCGGCGCTCATCGAGTGGGAGATCCTTGAGCAGTTCGCCGACGCGTCTTTGAAAATTTTCGAGAATTGCCTTGTGCGACTGCTCGGCCAGCCGTTGCACTTCCGGAATCGCCTGTTCGATACGGCTCAGCCGATCCGAAAAGTCGGCCTTCAACGCCTTGCCTTCGCGGGCGCGTTCAAGATCGAGCATCCGCAGCGCTTTCTTCAACGCGCTTAACGCCAGAGCCACCGCGCTGCCCGAGTCGATTTCCTCTTCGCTTACCTGAAAGATTTCCGGCCGCTGCAGCACCGCTTCGATTCCGGGTCCGCCATTGAGCCCCAGCTTCTTGCCCAGCCGCCGCAGCTCCTCGACATACTTGCGCGCCAAATCCTCATTTACCCGCAGAGTGGTCGACGGCGGTCCGGCCGGCACGTAGCGGATGAAGACCTCGACCCGTCCCCGCGACACCACCTGCTGCACCAGCCGCCGGATTTCGGCTTCGTGCTCGCCCCATCCGCGGGGAACGTTCAGCTTCAGTTCCAGAAAGCGTTGATTAAGCGTTCTGACCTCGGCCGTTACCTGAATTCCATTGCGCGTAATTTCGGCGCGCCCGAAACCGGTCATGCTCCGCATGCGCTTACACTCCCCCGCCGCCGGTCTTTCACACAATTAAAGTAGAGCTTTAATGTTGCAGCAGTGCTGGCGGCAATCGTGAAGCGATCGATAACGCCCCTCCGCGCCGCCTCGCCCAGCGCGAGCCGTTGTTCGCTGGAGCCGATTAGTTTGCGCAGCGCGGCGGCAAGTGCGGCAGCATTGCCCGGTTCAATCGCCAGTCCGCAACCATTCGCGATCGCGTCACCGGCGCCGCCCACGTTACTGGCGGCAATCGCCAATCCACATCCCATAGCTTCCAATATAGCCACTCCCAGACCTTCCTTGAGCGAGGGCATCGCGAAAATATCCAATGCCCACAGAAGTTCACGCGTATCTTTAAGCTGTCCGATGAAATGCACAATACCATCGAGATGCAAACGGGCGGCTTCGTCGATCAGGGTTTGCCCGAGCGTACCCTCACCGGCGATAAAGCAGCGCGCCTCATGATCGCGCTCGGCTTGCATCGCCGCCATCGCCTGCAACAACACTCGATGCCCTTTGCGCGGCTCCAGCGCGCCGGCCGCGCCGATCGCGATCTGCCCGGACGCCAGCCCCAGTTTATTACGCGCCGCTTGGCGCTCCGCCGCGGTCGGCGGACGAAAGCGATCGGGATCGATCCCGCTCGGGATAATCGTAATGCGTGACCGCGCCACGCCCGCCGCTATCAGACTCTGTGCGACGCCGGGCGAAATCGCCACCACGCGGTCCACCGCCCGATGGTAAAGCCATCGCGCGAACAGCCGGTTGGGCCGGTAATCCATCCGCCGGGTCACCACCGCGCAGCTGGCCCGCCCGTGCGCGTACGGAGCCATCGAGTGCGCGCGAGAAGTGTGAAAATGAACCACGTCATAATCACCGCCGGCCAAAAAGCGCCGGAGCTGAAGGCCGGCGCGGATATCGATCGAGTTGCGAATCGCAAGCGGATGGCAGGTTATACCCGCCTCGCGGGCGGATCGAAACAGGCCTCCGCGCGGATCGCATAACAGCTCTGCCTGATGGCCGCGCCGGATCAGCTCGCGCGTCAAACTCAGGACCTGAACCTCGCCGCCGGCAAAGCGCAGTTCGGGATCGATACCGACGATTCGTAAGCGCCGGTCCGGTTCGCCACCGGTGCCGCCAGCCTGGCTTTTCGATACTGACAAATGGTCAATCCATAAACCGGTAGTAGACGATCGCGCCCAGCGCGGAGAAGGCATCGCGCCAGCCAATTTTCTTGCCTTCTTCGTAGGTGCGGCCGGAATAGGAGATCGGCACCTCGTAAATGCGCCAGCGCGCCCGCGAGGCCTTGCTGGTGATTTCCGGCTCGAAGGTAAACCGGTTCGCCGACAGCTTAAGCGTTTGCAGCTTGTCGCGCCGGAACGCTTTCATGCCGGTCTCCATGTCGCTCAGGTTCAGATCGCTGATCATATTGGACAGCAGCGTAATCAGGCGATTCGCCAAATAATGCCAAAAGAACAAAACGCGATGGGGGCCGGCCAGGAAACGCGAACCGAACACCATGTCGGCACGCCCGTCGATCAGCGGCTCGAGCATCACCCGGTAATCGCGAGGATCATATTCGAGGTCGGCGTCCTGCACGATCACAAACGGGTTGCGGACGGCGGCGAATCCGAGCCGCAACGCCGCACCCTTGCCGCGGTTAACCGTATGATAAAAGCGCTGCACACGCGGATCGTCCAGCCGTTGCAGGAATTCGCGGGTCCCATCGGCGGACGCATCGTCAACCACGATCACTTCAGTCTCGTACCCGCAATCGAGCACGCGCCGAATCACTTCGCCGATCGTACTAACTTCGTTGTAGACCGGTATTACAACCGAAATTTTTACGTCCTCGCTCATCCTCCCCCTCCTTGCTCCCATCCGCATTAACAGTCGGTTGAAAAAGCTTCAATGGCCGCGTCAGCGCATCCGATGAGTACTTTGTCTCTTAAAACCGGAACTGAACACCTCTTCGATAAGCTATATGGTTTTCGTTGCGGGCCACTACACGCGTTCCAGCAGCGAGGCAGCCCTGATTGCCGTAAGGCCGAAACGCGCCACGTCCCGTGTCACCCGAATTTCCAGCATGCGAGCGGCCCGATGCATCACGCTGCGCCAGCGATCGATCCCCCGCGCTTGCGCCCATGCGCGAAAAACCCGCATGCGATCGGTGCGGCCGATATGAGCAATCTTGAAATGGCCGAGCTGGACCAGATTGCGCAACTCGCGCCGTTCTCTTCCGATCAGCATGCGAGCGCGCCCGGTACGTTCATGGTCGATAAAGACGAACCTCGCCGGCTCGCCATGGCGGACGAAGATATTGAAGGGCGTGAGATCGCCATGTATCAGTCCGGCGCGATGGAGCCGTCCCACCTCATGGCCCAGCGCACGCAGAGTCTCGCGGCGGCTCTTCAACCCGCATTGATCGAGAAACCGGGGCAGCATCTCGCCATCAACCTGCCGAGTGATCAGCAGCGCGCGCCCGCTCCTGCCCTCTTCTCCCACCACCAACGATTCCGGCACCTCGAACCCCGCCGCTTTTAAGCGCTGCGCTGCATTGGCCGCGCGCCGTGCCCGCGAGCCCATCGTAATTCTCCCGATCGTGGCCAGCCCTCGGGGCGGATCGAACAGCTTCAAAAAAACGATCGGATAGGGATTATCCGGCAGGCGCCCGCCAACTCGATTCCGGTAGGTGGCCGCATAACGTGAACGGCGCACAAGTCCCGGTGTCTCACCGTTAACCGCCGCCATCGCGTCCTTGATCAGAGCCTGGCGGAAACTCTCGTCGCCGCCCGGATTAAGCTCCAGCGTCCACTTTTCGCATCTGATTTTTGATAGTGGCGCGCTCACTTGGCGGCGGAACCCGCGAGCGCTTCGATCTCGTGATCGCCCACACGATCGCGAGTTGCGATTGCATGCCGGACCATTGCGGCGACCGCGGACGGCTCAATCCGGCGCATACATTCGCGACCGATCGGACATTCGCGCCGGTAACAAGGATGGCATGGGATTTCCGCTTTGATCGCCAATTCGGCAAATCCCCATGGCGCCGACCGTTCGGGCGCGGTCGATCCCCATAACGATACGATGGGGCAGCCGGCCGCCGCCGCCAGATGCATCGGCCCCGAATCCGGTCCGAAAGCGGCGGCGCATTGCTCAAAGATCGGCACCAGATCACGCAGCGTTGTGCGTCCGGCGAGATTAAGATGATCAATCCCGTCCAGGTGCGCCGCCACCTGCGCAGCCAGCGGCACTTCCTCCGGACTGCCGATCAGAATCGGATAGAGCGCGGGTGCGCCGTTCATTGAGGTGGCGAGAATGCGGATTGCTGCCGCAATCGAGTCGGGAAAATAGATGCGGCTGGGCCATGACGATCCAAGGATCACACCGAGCGCGGGCCGCTTCGCTTTGGCCATCAATTCGCGCGCGCGAATGCGCGCCGGCTCGGAAGGCTCCAGGCCGAATTCGACAGGCGCGGGCGGCAGTCCAAGCGCATCGCCAAAGGCCTGATATTGCATCAGCTTCGAACGCATCGGCGGCTGCGGCGCAATCCACTGATTATTAAAGCGATGGTTTAATTCTTTGGTGTTCGCTTGCGCGAAGCCAAGACGGTTCGGTGCGCGCGAAGCAATCGACACGATCCCGCTCTTGAGATGGCGTTGCAGGTCGAGCACCAGATCGAAGTGGCGGGAACGTACCCGCCATAGGAACGACGGAAAAGACCATGGCGCGCGCCGATCATAGATGATCAGCTCATCGATCCACGGATGCCCCTGCAGCACCGGCAACGACTTGGGCTCGATCGCCCAAGCCAGATGCGCATGCGGGGCGGCGCGGCGAACTCGTCCAAGCAGCGGCAGGCCGCGAACTACATCGCCGATCGAACCCATCAGAATGATTAGGATTTTATTTCCGGCGCCAACGTTCACATAGTCTGGGTTGGAGGACATCGATAAGTGATCGCTCAAGCGCCGATGATAGCGGCAGCACGCTGCATACGAAAAGCCGGTTGCGCCAGGAGGTGGGCGGTTATTCCCAGTCAAGCGCCCCGCGCTGCCAGGCATAGATCAGCCCGACCGCGAGGATTCCGATGAAGATCAGCGCGTCAACCAGCCCCACTCCCCCGAGTTGCCGAATTTCCACGCTCCATGGAACCAGCAGGATCACTTCGACATCAAAAATCAGAAACAGGATCGCGACCAGATAAAAATGGACCGAGAACCGTCCCCAGGCGCCGCCGCTCGGTTCGTTGCCGCACTCAAAGGGCTGTCCTTTGATTATCGACGGCCGCTGCGGACCGGTCAGCCGATTGATCGTCACCATCAGGCCCACGACCATCGCCGCGAACACCAATGTCACTCCGATTGGAAACCAGGTCAGCATCATTTCCTACCACGTGATCAATAGCGGATTATCGTAGCGCTTCCAATCGTCGCACGCATGCGGAGCGATGATTTATTGGCTAAGCTGCTGGCGTGCCACCTCATCTGGAAGCATGGATCAATCGGATAGCCGGCCGACTATGGCCCGGAACGCGGGTTGGCCGGGTCGAATCGATCCGCGGGGATGCCTCCGGGCGGCGGTTCTGGCGGGCGAACCTCGACGATTCGTCAGGAATCGCGCCCCGCACCGCGATCGTGGTCGATCTCGGGCCGGATGATCTACCGCTGTATGCACGCGCGCTCGGCCTGCTTCGCGAACCGCTGACCGAACCGCCATTCATTGACGTCCAACGGTTTTTCAAGTCGATCGGGATCGCGGTGCCGGAACTCTACGAGTGGTCGGCGAAAGATCGGATGCTGCTGGTCGAGGACGTGGGCGATCAGCCGCTGTTCGAGGCCGCCCTGCAATCGGCTGCGTCCGAGACCGCCGCAGCGCTCTACCGTGGTGCGATCGACGAGCTGTTGCGGATCCATTGCGAAGGCTCGCGCGCGTCGTCGAGCGAATGTCTCGCGTTTAGCATCGCATATGACGAGCGTCTGTTTCGCTGGGAGCTGGAGCATTTTGTCGAGTTCGGCCTGAGTAAAATTACCGACGACGACGCTCGTCCGCCGATGGCATCCGAGCTCGACCGGCTCGCCGCGCGGCTCGGCGCGATGCCCCGCGTGCTGTCTCATCGCGATTACCACGGCTATAACCTGTTCGTGCAAAATGGCGCCGTGCGCGTGATCGATTTTCAGGACGCCCTGATGGCTCCGGCGGCGCAGGATTTATCGGTCCTGCTCACCACCCGCGACACCAGCCGCGTGATTACGCCCGAGATCGAAGAACGTCTGCTGCATTACTATCTGGGCGGGCTGGCGCGCCGATCGATCGAGCTCGAGGCGGACGAATTTTTTGCAAGCTACCGGCTGTGCGTGCTGCAACATGCGCTCAAAGTGATCGGACGCTTCAGCTATCTGGAGCGGCACGGCAGGCCGGAATACACGGCTTACATTCCGTTTGCGATAGTACAGGCGCGGCGCGCGCTCGACCATCTGAACGGTTATCCGGAAATCCGCGGCGCGCTCGATCGGGACAGCCCGTGAAGGCGCTGGTGCTGGCCGCCGGACGCGGCGAAAGATTACGTCCGCTTACCGATTCGATTCCCAAACCGATCCTCGAAGCGGGCGGACGGCGGTTGATCGAGTACCCGTTGCTGATGCTCAAGCGGGCCGGCGTAACTGAAGTGGCGATCAACCTGCATCACCTCGGCGATCAACTGAGCGCCACGCTGGGCGACGGCGCGAGCCTCGGGATGCGGATCAGATACGCACCCGAACCGCGGCTGCTGGGCACCGCCGGGCCGCTGCCCGGCCTCGCGGATTTTTTCGCCGGCCAATCTTTCGTCGTGCTCAACAGCGACACCATTATCGATCTGGATTTGCGCCGGGCGATCGAATGCCATCGCGATCGCAACGCGCTCGCCACCTTCGTGCTGCGCCGCCCCGCGCAAAACGGAGTGTATAGCGAGATACTCATGGACCCGCATGGACGCATCGGCCGGATGCGTCTTCTGACCGATCGCGCGAACCGCGGATTCGAGGAGTTTCAAGCGCCCACCGTGGAGCCGTCGAGCGCACTCGCCTCTTACATGTTCTGCGGCATCACGATCTGCGAGCCGAGCGTGCTGAAGCTGCCGCTCGCGCCGCCACCGTCAAGCCTGATGGGCGATCTGTTCGCCCCGGCCTTACGGGCGGGGGCAAAGCTGTATGGCTTCGAGTACGAGGGCTACTTTCGCACGATCGATGATCTGGCGGCTTACGAAGCGCTGCAACAGGAATTCAGATCGAACCCGCCACAGCTCGCGTTCGTCGATTGATCGCGATTCGCTCCTTCCGTTAGTGCTCGGTGCTGCCGTAAATGATTGGAAGGGGTGACGGGAAGGCGCGCCTTACTACCCATCACTGCGCGAGTTCATACTGATATGCTTGTCATCCTGGGCACCGTGAAGAATCCCTAAACTACCGATTGGCGCTGGACGACACCGCTCCGATCCCATGCTGACATCTCGACTGGAACTGGTTGACCGCTGGCGAATCCGCTGGATAGGTTAACCTCTGCCGCGTTTATTTTGCTTGCACCGCCGGAGCAACGCGATCGTGATCCACGCTTGATCGTCATAGCAGGAGCTTTGAATGCCTTCACGTTTCCGATGGTTTGTTCTCGGGATAGTCGCAACCGCGGTGGCCTTTGCAGTGGGTGCATACCTGTTCGTGGAGTCCGGCGGAGTTTCGATGGAAACCACCGCCAAGCCGCTTCCGCTCGAGGCGACGCTGGCCCATATGGCGTTGCGCGCGAGCATCGGGGATGCGGGTGAACAAAAGAGTCCGATCGCCTTTAACGATGCCAACCTGACGGCGGGTGCGCACATTTTCAAGGAACGATGTGCGTTCTGTCACGGCCTTCCGCAGCAGCCGCCCACCGACGCCTCGCGAGGGATGTTCCCCCCGCCGCCGCAGTTGTTCGTGCACGACCAGATGGTGACGGACGATCCGGCGGGCGTCACGTATTGGAAGGTGACCCACGGAATTCGGCTGTCCGGCATGCCTGGATTCCCGGAGGTGCTGAACGACACTCAGCGCTGGCAGGTGACGATGCTGGTGGCGCACGCCGACAAGCTCTCGCCCGCGGTGCTGGCTGAGCTACGCCCTTGATAATTCAAGCCGGTTGCGAAATTTCCAACTGGCGCAAGTGCCCGCAGTTTACTCACGAGCCCAGATCGAGATGCGAGTCATGGAAGCACGAGAGTTCGAGGCTGGCGTTATCCGGTGTGCCGTTCTAGTGAATGGGTTTTGGCGTCCCCGACGGGATTTGAACCCGTGTTACCGACGTGAAAGGCCGGTGTCCTAGGCCGAGCTAGACGACGGGGACTGGCGCGCTGATCGCGGTGGACGATACCGCCTGTGACCCGGCGAAACTATCAGACCATCGCGAAGCGGAGCAAGTACGCGACCGCAATCGTAGCCGCAAACACGATGGCGGCCGATCGCAAAACAATTGACCTGCCACCGACTCCGGCTAAACTGCGGATCACGATGAGCAAAATCGCAATCAGCCGCCGCTCGATGGACGCGATCGCCGCCCAGGCCGAGCGCGAGTTCCCCGATGAATGCTGCGGCTTCGTGATCGGCGCTGGCGCCGACGAGCAAATCCGCCCGATTACGAATATCCAGAATCGCAAGCACGCCGAAAATCCCGCCGCCTATCCGCGCGATGCGCGCACCGCCTATCTGATGGAACCGAAAGAGCATCTGGCGGTGCTGGAGGAGGTCGATCGGCGCAAGCTGCCGTTGCGCTTCGTCTACCATTCCCATCCCGACCACGACGCCTACTTCTCGCCCACCGATCGCGCACAGGCCTGTTCGTTCGATCCCACCGAACCCGATTATCCCGGCACCGCGTATATCGTGGTCTCGGTCCGCGACGGGAAATTCGTCCGCGCCGCCACTTTCGCCTGGGATTCCGCGGCGCGCGATTTTATCGAGACTCCGCTCATCGTCGAATCCTGATTTATCACCCCTATTTCGACGCCACGTCCGATCGAAGCGCGAACGTTTCGCGCGCATCGGGCCTGCCTGCTGGTTAAGAAGGTCCAACTTGACGCTCGCAAAAGCGAAAATATGCTGGCTCGCCTGGTTGCAAAGTTCTATATCTGTGAAGCGCCCCGATCATAATAGCCGCTAATCCAGCAGTGATCGGTGGCGATAGCTCAGCTAATTTCAGCATGATAGCTTGAGCATTAAGGGGCACGGCTTTGCATTGAGCACAACGATTGGGAGCTTTTCGGTGAGCGATTCCTCCAGCAATAATGTTCCGACCAGCAGTCAGGCCTTGCGCAATTGGATCGATGACTGCGCCCGCCTGACCCAGCCTGACAATATCGTATGGTGCGATGGATCAGAGCTTGAGAAGAGTCGTCTGACCGCCGAGGCGATCAAGACTGGCGCGCTGATTACGCTCAATCAGTCCAAACGTCCCGGATGCCACCTGCATCGATCGAATCCCAGCGACGTGGCGCGCGTCGAGCAGCTTACGATGGTCTGCACGCCCAATCGCGAGGATGCGGGACCGACCAACAACTGGGCGCCGCCGGATGAAACCCACGCGAAGCTGCGCGGATGGCTGGCCGGATCGATGCGTGGGCGCACGCTGTACGTTGTGCCCTATGTCATGGGGCCGATCGGATCGCCTTTCGCCAAGGTCGGCATCGAGCTGACAGACAGCATCTATGTCGCGCTGAACATGGGGATAATGACCCGCATGGGCCGCCCTGCCCTCGATATGCTCGGCGCTTCCGGCGATTTCAACCGCGGTCTGCACGCCACGCTCGATCTCAATCCGGATCGCCGCCTGATCTGTCATTTTCCGCAGGACAACACCATCTGGTCGGCTGGCAGCGGCTATGGCGGCAACGCTTTGTTGAGCAAAAAATGTTTTGCGCTGCGGATTGCCTCGTGGCTGGCGCGCGAGGAGCAATGGCTCGCCGAGCACATGATGATTGTCGGGATCGAAAGCCCGCAAGGCGAGACCACTTATATCGCCGCCGCCTTCCCGAGCGCCTGCGGCAAGACCAATCTTGCGATGCTCACACCGCCGCCCTCGATGAAGGGCTGGAAGGTGCATACCATCGGCGATGATATCGCATGGCTGCGGATCGGCTCCGACGGTCGGCTGTGGGCGGTGAATCCCGAATTTGGTTACTTCGGCGTCGCTCCCGGCACCAGCGACAAATCGAACCAAAACGCGATGAAGATGATCGGGCATGACACCATCTTCACCAACGTCGCGATGACAGCGGATGGCGATGTATGGTGGGAAGGAATCGACACGCCGGCCCCGGATAAGCTGATCGATTGGCAGGGCCGCCAATGGAGCCGCGAGTCCGGCGAGAAGGCGGCGCATCCCAACGCCCGCTTCACCACCCCGATGCATAACAATCCAGCCCTCTCGCCGCATGCCGATGATCCGCAAGGCGTACCGATTTCGGCCATCATTTTTGGCGGCCGGCGCGCCAG
>DAHVFB010000139.1 GCA_027317185.1 Deltaproteobacteria bacterium | reverse complement strand
GCTTAGGTTTCCGCAACTCGCCCCGCAAATTTTCGACAGTGCCGAAAAACCCTCGGCTTCTCTAGACGGACAGTTTGCCCTTCCTCTCGGGTAGTTCTCGCGGTCGCAAGCTTTATCCGAACGCCATCATTACATTGCGCGCGCGTGCGATGCTCGTCAGCTACGCCAAACCGGAGCACGGGTAACCGGCCGCTTCGCTGGCGAGCGGGAGACACCGACGATAAAGCCGTAGATGAAGGCGCAGAATAGATAGAGCAGGCGGATGGCGAACATCGCGAGGACCACGGGAATCAGAATCGCCAGCCCGATCGCGACACCGCCGAAGAATGGAGCCATGAGGTCTGCATAATAAAGCGGCGCTGAAATATCAAACGACGTCAAAATCTTTCTTCTTCGGCTCGTCAGCGGGCGGCGGCGCCGACGATTGGCCGGCGGCTGAATCGATTGACGGATCGATCGCCGTGACCTCGGCGGCTTCGATCGTATCCTCGCGCAAATCCTCGCGATCGAGCAGCGCACCCATCGCATCGAGATGCCGCCGAATCGCGGCCGCCACCTCCTTGTTAAGCCCCTTCACCTGCGCAAGCTGATCGGCGTCGGCCTCGCGCACACCTTTCAAACTGCCAAAATGGCGCAGCAGCGCCCGGCGGCGTACCGGCCCCACCCCGTCGATATCGTCGAGCGCCGACCGCAGCCGCGCGCGCCGCCGCAGTTCGCGGTTATAAGTGATCGCGAAACGATGGGCTTCGTCGCGAATCCGCACCAGCAGGAACAGCGCGGTGGAATTCTTCGCCAGGACGATCGGGTCCTTGCGATTGGGAATGAACACCCGCTCTTCCGATTTCACCACCTCGCGCTCGCGTCCAAGGTTCAGCACGTGCTGCTTGGCGAGCGAGATCACCTCGACCGCTTCGCTCAGCCCCTGCTCCTTCAATACTTCAAGTGCTACATTAAGTTGCCCTTTACCCCCGTCGATTACCCAGAGGTCGGGAAAGTCCTGATCGTGCATGGCCCGAATCACGCGCCGGCGCAGGACCTCGAATAGGCTGGCGAAATCATCCTGGCCCTCGACTGTGCGAATCCGGTAACGGCGATACAGGTTGCGGACCGGCTCGCCCTCCTCGAAAGTGACCTGCGACCCCACCACCATCGAGCCTTGCAGATTGGAAATGTCGTAGCATTCGATCCGCTTGGGCGTGTTGCGCAGATGGAGCTTCTGGCGCAGGCCATCGAGCATGCGCTCGCGGGCGGATTCGCTGTCGCGCCGCGAATGGAACGATTGCCGCGCGTTTTCCCCCGCCATTTCGAGAATCCGCAGTTTTTCGCCGCGCTGCGGCATGAAGACTTCAACCTTTTTGCCGCGCTTGTCCGTGAGCAACTCTGCGCGCACGGTGGCATCTTCGAGCGCGACCGGCAGGATCACCTCGTCGGGGATGAAACGCGCGCCGGAGTAGAATTGCGTCAGCAGATCGGCCAGCACCTCCTCGTCGGGAAACTCCAAATCCTCGAAGCTCCAACTTTGCGTGCTGGTCAGTTTGCCGCCGCGGATCATCAAGATGATCGCTTCGATACAGCCACCCTCGCGATACAAACCGAAGGCGTCCTGATCGATGCCCCAGTGATGGAGCACGGTCTGGCGCTCGACCGTTTTTTCGATCGCGCGGACGCTGTCGCGGATGCGGGCGGCCTCCTCAAATTCGAGCCGCTCGGCATGACCCTTCATCCGCTCGCGCATATCCTTTAGCAGTTCGAGGTTTTTCCCTTCGAGCAGCATCTGCGCGGCGTGCAGATGACGGCCATATTCCCCACGATCGATCGGGATGCAGCACGGTCCGAGGCAACGCTTGATCTGATATTCGAGGCAGGGCCGCGCGCGATTGCGAAACACCGCGTCGGTGCAGGTACGCAGCGGAAATACCTTGCGGATCACATTGATGGTTTCGCGCAAACCGTCGGCTGATCCGAATGGGCCGAAGTACTTTCCGCCGTCTTTAATGATCTTGCGGGTTACGGTGATGCGCGGCCATAAATGATTGGTGATCTTGGCGCTGAGGTACGATTTATCGTCCTTGAGGCGGATGTTGTAGCGCGGCTTGTACTGCTTGATGAGATTGTTTTCGAGGATCAGTGCTTCCTTCTCGGAAGCGGCCACCAGGGTGTCGAAATCGCTCACCCGCTTCATCAGGAATCGCACCTGAAAACGTTCGTCGCCATGATCGCGGAAATAGGCCCGCACGCGCGATCGCAAGGATTTGGCCTTGCCGACATACAACACCTTGCCGTGCTTGTCGCGCAGCAGGTAGACGCCGGGCTCGGTCGGGATGGCGTCGAGTTTTCCGGACAGGGGATGCTCGGCGGAGGCCGCTTCCACGCCGTCATCGGCGGTTGCATCGAGTCCGGCGGCTTTCGGCGGTTGACCCTTGGAATAGTCGATCAACGACGGGTATAAACGGCCAGCGGGTTGGCCGGGAGCTTCGGCCGCCGGTGGCGATTCTCGATCCGCCGCAATCGATGGCTCGGCCGCGGGACGCACCGGTGCGCCCGAGCCGTCTTCTGGAGGGCGGTCAGCCGCGCGCCACGGTGGGCGTTGCGAAGAAGAATGGTTGGCCATAACCCGCAATCATAATATCACAGAGGGTAATCTCGCCGATCGCCGGCGCATCGCCACAGGAGCATCGTCCATGGGCAGACTTGATCACAAAGTTGCAGTAGTTACCGGAGCCGCGAGCGGAATCGGGCGCGCGGCCGCAGTGCGATTCGCCGCCGAGGGCGCGGCGGTGATAATCGCGGATCTGAATGAAAAGAACGGCGCGGCGCTGGCCCAGGAATGCGTTTCGAACGGCGGGCGCGCGATCTTTCAGAAGACCAACGTCGAGCTCGAGGCGGAAATCAAAGCCGCGATCGATCGCGCGATCTCCGAGTTCGGCCGGCTGGATGTGATGTACAACAACGCCGGACTGGGCGGCGCAGTGGGACCGATCGAAGAGACCATGGTCGAAAACTGGGATCGCACTATGAACGTGCTGCTGCGCTCGGTGTTTCTTGGGATCAAGCATTCGGTCCCGATCATGCGGGCGCAAGGCGGCGGATCGATTATCTCGACTGCCTCGGTCGCCGGTTTCATGGCCGGTGCGCCGCACGCTTACTCGACTGCCAAGGCCGGAGTCATCAATTTGACGCGTTCGGTCGCGATGCAGGTAGGGAAGGATCGAATTCGGGTCAATTGCATCTGTCCCGGGCTGATCAACACCCCGCTGGTTTACAATAATGTTCCGGGCGGCGCGCCGGTGGCGGCGGAGTTTTTCGCCAATACCCAGCCGATCCCGCGTATCGGACGTCCCGAGGATATCGCGGCGATGGCGCTGTTTCTGGCCAGCGACGAGTCGGAATGGATTACCGGGACCGCGATGGTGGTTGACGGCGGAATTTCGCTGGGCGGCAATATGTTCGGATCCAACTCGCCAATCCCGGCGCCATCAGCCGGTTTTTCCGGCCCGTCGTTCCTGAAGAAGCGATGACAGCGACAGAATCCGCAAATGGAAGGTTTGCCGTGTTTTGCTCTCTTTTCAAGGTTCTTACGAAGGATCAGGCCCCATTCAGGACTTTACGAGCAAGCTACTTTTCTTTAATTCATCTATACCTGCATTTTTCAACCAATGTGGGAATTGTGAAAAATTAAACTGATTTGGGAGGCTTTCAGCGTTCCTCTGATCGTAAAAAACCCCTCCTGTTGTTCATAGCAACAACATGCCTGAGCGAGCCGAGGCTACAACTGGCTATCGCGCCGAGAGCGGTGACAACTGCCTCGCCAATGAAACAGGAGGAAAGAGATGAGAGGACAACCAAAGAAACTTAGCTGGCGCTATGCGGCCGGCGTGAGCCTGATATGCGCCGGCGTATTAATGGCAGCAGGCGCCAACTCGTACGCAGCCATGTCGTCCAAGAAAACCCCAACTCCCCACCTAACGCTGCGCAACTTTACCATGGCGGGGACCGCGATCGAGGCGGTTGAGACCTGTCCGACCGTCGTAACCGATAACGCAGGAACCTCGACGCCGATTTGTCTGGGCTTTACCGGCAGCGCTCATGCGACGGGGATCGGCCAGGGAATGTCGACTATTTCTGCCGGCGATTTGTTTCTTGGCAGAGAAATCGATACCGATTCCAGCGGCGGCTTCTGCGACCTCGCCAACGGCGACATGACCATCACCAACCACAATAATACGATGACGCTCGATTATATCGGCATCGACTGCGACGCGGGTAACGCGGTGGCGAACCTGCAGACCGGGCCCTCGATCGTCAATGCGTCGTTTTTTGTGGTTAGCGGCAAGCTCGGCAACACCGTATTCAGTGGCAATTCCGGTGTCGGCGGCGGCGGTTCAGCCGGCGGTCAACTCACGATTACCAATGATGGCGCCGATAATCTGCTGATTGTCCTCAACGGCACGCTGGAAGTCTCCCCGTAGTCGACCTGCCTGCCTGAGCGCAAGCCTTGCGTTCATCTACCGCCCCATGTTTCGCCTGCCCGGCGAGGCGTGGGGCGGCTCCGTCAATACCATCTGCATATTCGCTCCATCATTCTCGCCGCTCTGGACAACTGCGCATCGACAGGCGTAACCGTGAGGTCGAAGCTGCTCGCGCGGAGGAACCTTATGCGCATTGACGTTCACGCCCATTATTATCCTACGGCATACATCAAACGCGCCGAACGGCTGGGGGCTGACCTCGCAGTGGTCCATAGGGTACCGCTCGCGACCGAAGAAAAGGCCGACATGGAAGCGCGCATCAAGATGATGGACGACGCCGGAGTCGATCTGCAGGCGCTCTCGGTATCATCCACCCAGCCCTACTTTGAACGCGAGCGTGACGGCGCCGATTCGGCGCGCGAAGCAAACGATCTCTATGCTGAGCTGATCCATCACCATCCGAAACGATTCGCCGCATTCGCCGCGCTGCCGCTGCCGCACGTCGATGCCGCCCTGAAGGAGTTGGAGCGCGCGCTCGACCAGCTTCACTTTGTTGGAGTTACAATCGGGACCTCGGTGATGCGCCGTTCGTCCGCTGAGGAGGCCTTCGAGCCCATCTATGCCGAAATGAACCGGCGCGGCCTGCCATTGTTTGTGCATCCGGCGGGACTTGGCGTCTGTTCTCATCTATTGAACGATTTCGGCCTTACCTGGCCAATCGGCGCGCCGTTCGAGGACACCATGTTCGCGATGCACGTGATCCAGCGCCAGATTCCGCAGCGTTATCCAAAAATCAAGATCATTGTTCCCCATCTCGGCGGGGCGATTCCGGCGCTGTTTACCCGTATCGACACCACCAAACCCATGTTTGCCGCGCAGAACAGCGAGCCGCCTAGCGCCACCATGCGCCGCATGTGGTACGACACCGTCGCCCAGGGCAACAGCGCCGCTTTGCGCTGCGCATGCGAGCAGTTCGGCGCCGACCGGCTGGTCTATGGCAGCGATTATCCATACCAACTGCACGATCAGTATCTCGGCTCGGTGAAGTACGTGCAGGAATCCGGCCTGCCGAAAGCCGACGTCGACAAAATCCTCGATCGTACCGCCGCCGGCTTGCTGGGGCTGGCGAAATAAGTCGCGAATTTTTCGTCAGGACAAATTGCGATGCGAATCGATGTCCATGCGCATTATTATCCGGCTGCGTACCGCGTTCTGCTCCAGCGAATGGGCGGCGAGGCGGGTGCTTATCCGCTTGGCGGCGATACCCAGCGCGAGCTGGACGCACGGTTCGCGATGATGGACGCAGCCGGCGTCGACCTCCAGATGCTGTCCGTTTCTTCTCAACTGCCCTACTTCGATCGCGAGGCCAACGCGGTCGATACCGCTCGCGCGGCCAATGATCTCTATGCCGAAGTGGTCGCGCGCTATCCCGCGCGCTTCAAAGCCTTCGCGGTGACGCCGCTGCCGCACGTCGATGCCTGCTTGCGCGAGATCGAACGCGCCTTCGATCAACTCGGGATGGCGGGCGTGACGATCGGCACTTCGGTGATCGATCGATCGGCGGTCGACGCCGCCTTCGATCCGATATGGGCCGAACTCGACCGGAGATCGGCGGTCGTCTTCGTACATCCGGCGGGACTGGGCCTATGCTCACCATTGGTGCGCGATTTCAATCTGACCTGGCCGGTGGGCGCGACCTTCGAGGATACGATGTTTACCATGCACGCGATCCAGCGGCAGCTTCCGCTTCGCTATCCCCAACTGAAGATAATCGTGCCGCACTTCGGCGGCGTGATGCCGATGGTGCTGCCGCGAATAGATCAGCATGAAGCGATGTATCTGAAGAATCCGCCCGAGCCGGCCAGCGCCACCGCCCGCCGCTTCTGGTACGACACGGTTGGCCACGGATCGCTTGAAGCATTACGCTGCGCCTGCACGGCCTTCGGCGCCGATCGCCTGGTTTACGGCAGCGATTATCCATTTCAATTGCACGAGCATTATCAGCGATCCGTGAGCTATGTGCGCGACGCGGGACTCGCGTCCGACGAAGCCGATCAGATTCTTGATCGAAATGCCGCCCGCCTGCTCGGATTGCAGAGTTAGCCGCACTTCCATCCAGGCCCGGGACTCCACTTTTTTCGGCGGCGGCGGCGCTGAGTGTTTTTTTGCACCGATCGCGGTTGTGCTTGCGTATGCACGTACCGCCGAATGATACCCGCGGCGGTCACGGCAAGCTTCATTAAATCGCCACTAAGCGTGAAACTGCCGTCGTACACTGGCTGCGGCGGCATGCGAGGGTTTAAACCAGTATCAAATTGCCCACCCGTTAACTTTTCCGGGGCGTCCTCCTCCTATCACCCGCGAGAGCATTGGCCGGGGCCTGAATTTGCACGATGGGTAGAGGAATAGATATGCGAGTGTCTGCGCTTGAGATGGCGGCGAGGATCGGTCTGCTTATTTTCCTGGCGGCCGCGGTGGCGGGCACCGGATCCGCCGATGCTGCTTTGCCGGTATGCACCTCGGGCACCATTCAAACTCCGCAAAACTCAACGCCTGCCGGAAACGGCGAGAACATCCTCGCGATCGTCGAGCAGGCTGCCTCGGGCATTCGATGCAGCGCGGGGACAGTCGGGCAACCGGTTGCCGACGGTGCGATTATTCTCCAGGAAAATGTGGTCCGCGGAACGGCGGTCGAGTGCGGCGCAGGGATGTGTATCGGTGGACCCACCCCGGGCGCTTCATGCACGGCCAACAGCAGTTGCAGACCACATGGACGATGCCAACTCGGTCACTTTAAGTTCATGAGCCGAGGAAAACCTGATTCCACGGGCGCTTTCTCCAGTACGTTGACCGTCAAACACGCGGCCGCTTCCAATGTCGGGATGCGCGTCCGATATACCGGCGCGCGCGGCTACAGGGCCTCGCTCAGCGCATGCATTAACGTGCCCATCGGCCAGGCAACCAGCGGCGCATGGCCAATGTTTCATCGCGATATCAGGCATAACGCAGACAGCACCTTCAGCACCTCGACCGATACCGGGACGCAACGCTGGGGCTTCTCGATCCCGGGCTTTGTGCTCTCATCACCCACGATCGGATCTGACGGCACGATCTACGTCGGCAGCGCCGGCGATGGAAACCTTTACGCAATCAATGCTGATGGCAGCAAAAGCTGGAGTTTTCTAACCAACTATAGCATTTCAGCTTCACCGGCCGTCGCTTCCGACGGTACCGTGTATATCCATTCGGGCGATGGCAATCTCTACGCGGTGGCTACCGGCACCATGAAATGGAGCTTTGCCACTGGCGGCGCGCAGTCTTCGCCAGTGGTCGGTCCCGACGGCACGATATACGTGGGCTCGCTAAACCGGCAGGTCTACGCGATCAATCCGGACGGCAGCATGAAATGGCGGGCCGCGATCGGCGGCAAGGTGACCTATTCATCGGCGGCATTGGGAACCGACGGGACCGTATATATCGGCGCGTTCGACGACAATTTGTACGCGATTGATGCCTCCGGCGCCGTAAAATGGAGTTTCACCACCGGCAATGCAATCGAATCGTCCCCGGCTATCGGCTCCGACGGCACAATTTACGTCGGTTCCGATGATGGTAATCTTTACGCCGTCACCGCGGCGGGAAGCAAAAAATGGTCGTTCAGCATGGGCACCACGGTAGCCTCGTCGCCGGCGATTGGCGCCGACGGTACGATCTACGTAGGCTCGGACGACCACAATCTTTACGCGATCAATCCGGACGGCACCCTCAAATGGAAGTACGCCACTGGCAATCTGGTGAACTCGTCGCCCGCGATCAGTTCCGATGGCACCGTTCTGGTCGGGTCGACTGATGGGAATCTTTACGCGATCGACGCGAACGGCAACAAGAAATGGAGCTTCGCCGCAGGCTCGCAAATCCTGCAAACTTCACCATCGATCGGAGCGGACGGGACGGTTTATATCGGCTCCAATAACGGCACTCTTCTGGCGATTCACTGATCGCCGATTCACACCCATTTGCTTCAGACCCTATCCTTGTCCAGGGAAGGGTTGGGCGAGGTTCCATCCGCTTCTTGATGCTCCTTGAGGTTGCCCCGATTGCGTAGACACTCGGGTTAGGCAGCCATCGGTTCATAATGACGACGCTCGAACTCAACCGGACAGAGATAACCGAGCGCCGAATGCCGGCGCTGGCGGTTGTAAAACAGCTC
>DAHVFB010000138.1 GCA_027317185.1 Deltaproteobacteria bacterium | reverse complement strand
GAAGAAAGCCGCGCCGTGCGGATCGAGTTTTTCGGCGATCAGGTCGAGGCTTTATACGAAATCGAAGCGCTGCGCGGCAAGGTTATCCGCAAGCTCCAGAGCGTCGCGATCTACCCGGCGTCTCACTACGTCACCACCTCGGATCGGATGGAAGTGGCGGTCCGTAATATCAAGACTGAGCTCGGCGATCGGCTCGAATTTTTTCGCTCACAAAACCGGCTGCTCGAAGCGCAGCGGCTCGAACAGCGCACCATGTACGATCTCGAACTGCTGGCCGAGATGGGTATCTGTCCGGGGATCGAGAACTACTCGCGCCATCTGACCGGCCGCGCGCCCGGTCAGCCGCCGCCGACGCTGCTCGACTACTTTCCTCCCAATTATCTTGTCTTTGTCGATGAGAGCCATGTGACCATTCCGCAACTCGGCGGGATGTACCGCGGCGATCGCGCGCGCAAGGAAACCCTGGTCGGCTATGGTTTCCGGCTGCCCTCGGCGCTCGACAACCGCCCGCTCAATTTCGAGGAATGGGAAGCGCTGGCGCGGCAGACGATCTATGTCTCGGCCACACCCGGCGATTACGAGCTGAAAAAATCGGGCGGGTTGGTGATCGAACAACTGATCCGGCCCACCGGGTTGGTCGATCCGGAAATCGAAGTGCGCAAGGCGGGCAGTCAGGTTGACGATCTGCTCGAGGAGATCCGCAAGCGGGTGGTGGCGAAGGAACGCGTGCTGGTCACCTGTCTAACCAAGAAAATGGCCGAGGACCTGACCGATTATTATCAGGACCTTGGTATTCGCGTCCGCTACCTGCATTCGGATATCGAGACGATCGAGCGGGTCGAGATCATCCGGGGGCTGCGCAAAGGCGACTTCGATGTGTTGGTCGGAATCAATCTGCTGCGCGAGGGCCTGGATCTGCCGGAGGTGTCGCTGGTCGCGATCCTCGATGCTGACAAGGAAGGTTTCCTGCGTTCGGCCCGCTCGCTGATCCAGACCACCGGCAGAGCGGCGCGCAATCTGCACGGCCGCGTGCTCATGTACGCCGATACGATCACCGGCTCGATGCGCATGGCGATAGACGAGACCGACCGCCGCCGCGCACGCCAATGCGACTACAACGAGGAGCACGGAATCACGCCGCGCACGATCGAAAAGGCGATCGATGCTTCGCTGGTTGAGATGTACTCGCCGGAATGGGCAGTGGTGCCCGAAATCGACGAGACGCCGCCGGCGCATAAGGAAGACGACACGGTGCCGCCGCAAGAACTTTCAGACCATATCAGCGCTCTGCGGCGCGAAATGATGGACGCAGCCCAAAAGCTGGATTACGAGGCCGCCGCGCAACTGCGCGATCGGATCAAGCGGCTCGAGCGCCGAGTGTTCGGGATGGATGGGGCCGCCCCGCGTCCGCCGCCACCACCGCCCGGCAGTGCAGGCACGCACGCCAGCGATCGCGCTCGCTCACGGCTGGAAGGCCATAAAATCAAGGAGTTGGGGACCGCCGTCCCGATGTCAAAAAGCCGCGGGCGCAAAGGCGCGGGAGCGGCGACCGGAGCAGCGGCGGGCGCGGCGGGTTCCGACGCCGCATCGGCACGCCAGAAACCGGCGGTCACGCCGCGCGGCCGTCAGAGCCGTCTGAAGCTGGTGCCCGATCGCGATCAGTAACCGGGATCCTAAAGCGCTCGCGATCGCCACGTCAGCGCGGAATTATCGGTAAAATGACGTGCGACGGATAACGCGCGTCGTGAAAAATCGTCTGCCGCGCCTGTTCCCAGCGGGTGCCGGTGGCCTGATCCTCGCCGGTGTTCAAATTTCGATCGAAGCGCGGAAAGTTGCTCGACGAAATATCCAGCCGCAGCCGATGGCCGGCGAAGAAGACGTGACTGATCGCCCATAAATCGATGGTGAATTCGTAAACCGCACCGGGCGTCAGTGGCGACGGGCGAAAGTTCGATTCACGATAGCGCCCGCGGATGATGCCGTCGGCCAGATTTTGCGCATAGCCATCGGGCCGCACATCGACCAGCTTGGCCGTAAAGTCGGTATCCGGCGCGGAAGTGGCGGCGAACAGTTTGACGATGATCGGGCCAGTCAGCTCCAGCGGAGCGGGCAGCGGGTCGCTGGTGTAGACCAGCACGTCGTCGCGGGCTTCGACTTCGCGTTGATCCTGTACCCCGGTTGAAATGATCAGCGTGCTCCCGCCGCAGGTTGGAACCGGATTATCGGGATCGTAGGTGAAGCGATCGGGGGTTTCATCCGCCGGCATGGCCGGACTCAAGGTCCCGTCGCCGCGGGCGCTGTTGGCGGTGCCGCGGCTATGGAAGTAGTACGGCGTGTAGCGCGTGCGCGCTAGCGGCCATTCGTTTTCATCGCGCCAGCGGTTCTCGCCCATCACGAAGATCTTGACCGGGGCCTCCTCGAGGATTCCGGTCGCGATGCCCTTGAGCCAATAATCGAACCATCGCAGTTGGATTTCATGCAGTTCGACTTTTGCATCGGGGCCGAAATCGATATCGCCGGTGCCACGCGAGGTGGGCACGGTATAGGGGAAGATATGCGCCCACGGTCCGATCAGCAGGCGTTGATTGGCGCGCGCATGCGGGGTCATCGCATGGTCGCGTACCGCCGCGTACTGCTTCAGGGTGCCCCACTGCACGAAGTCGTACCACGAGGTGACGTGATACATCGGCACGTTGACGTTGTGCGCCTCGCGCGTCACGTTCATCGACCACCAATAGGGGCCATCCTCGGGATGCTGCAGGTAATCCGTCAGGTAACGTGCGATCGGACGCAGCGCTTCGGCCCAATGCATCAGCGGCAGCCGGCGATAGGCCGTATCGGTAAATGGCCGCGCCAGCACATTCTTCACGTCGGCCAGTTGCCGTTCGATCGGTTCGATCAGATTGACATGACCCAGCCGCTCGGCGGTGTCGCGCGCCATGAAGACGATGTTGGGCACGCGCCATCCGAGTTCCAGCACGCCGCCAGTATGGTAGGCGAAGTTTTCGTGGAAATCGCCGGGGCATGAGACCGGAAAGCAGGTGACCAGATGTGGTGGCCGCAGTGGGGCCAGCAGATGCTGCGTGATGCCGAGATACGACTGGCCCATGGTGCCGACTTTGCCGTTGGACCACGGCAGCGCCGCCGCCCACTCCACCGCATCATAGCCATCGCGGCCTTCCCAGATGAGCGGATAATACTCATCGCCGTCGGAGCCGAACCGCCCGCGCACATCCTGCATAATCACGACGTAGCCGCGCTCGACGAAGTAATCGATGTCGCCGGGACGAGTGCGCAGATTTTTGTTATACGGCAGGCGCGACAAAATAACCGGGAAGCGGCCCTCGGCTTCGGGACGATAAACGTCGGCGCGCAGGGTCACTCCGTCGCGGGTTTTGGAAGGCACATCCTTCTCGACCCGGACACGATATTGCGGATGGCTCAATTCAGACAATTCAGTTTATCCTCGGCGACGCGCCCGTAACTTTCGGAACGGTTAGCGCGAAAAGCGTTTGCATGACCTTGGCGGCTGGCGTTTCCTCGCTGCCCCTTGTCCGGGGGAGGCCGGCGCGAGCTTGCGAGCGGCGGGAGAGGTCCGTTATTTCAGAATTCAATCGTCAGACCTCTCCCTAACCCTCTCCTTGGACAAGGCTAGGGAACTGACAACACGCGGCGCGAAGCTTTCATCGCCGTTAGCACGATCATTCCCCTGTGAAACCTCGGCCCGGCTCAGGTTGTCATTCTGAACGGAGTCTGCCACGTGAAGAATCCCGGCATTCTTCGCTGCGCTCAGAATGACAGGTCTGCCCTACGCCTGTGGGTAGCCCTGCCATGAATCGGCGTAATTCGGCACCTCGACGCCTTCGGGCAGTTCCGCCACCTCCATCGCGTCGCGCGCATCGACGTACAGCACCACCTCGTCGGTCGCTTCGCGGGCGCGCTTCTTGCCGATCTCAAACGCCTTCGGCTGCGGACCATGGGCGAAGCCGCTGGGATTGAAGCCGATCATGCCGGGACCGAAATTGTCGCGGCTGAACATCTGACCGCGATGGATAAAGATCATCTCGTCGTAGTCGTCGTTGTTGTGGAAATAGGGCACCTTGAGCGCGCCCGGATCGGTTTCAATCGGCCGTGGCGCAAAGGTTCCGATCACGAACCGCGCGGCGACGAAATTGACGTGCGCCGACGGCGGAATGTGGTAGCGGGCGCTGGTGATCGGCCGCAGGTCGCGCCAGTTGAGCCGCACCGGCGCAACTTCGCCGTGCCATCCCACCGCGTCGAGCGGATTGAACGGAAAAGTCACCGTGCTCAGCGCGTTGCGTTTTTTGATTACGACGCTCCATTCGTCTTCGGTTTGCTGCGCCTTGAAGGCGTCATCGATATGCGGATAGTCGAGCACCCCGGGATCGAAGATCGCCTGGTTCCCGACGATGCCTTTTTCGGGCAACTGATAGGCGTCGTTGGACGCCTCGACCATCAGCACGGAGACCGGCGAAGAGGGTTCGATGCGCCAGCAGGTCCCGCGCGGCATCACGATGTAATCGCCGTCGCGAAAGGGCAGATGGCCATAGTCGCAGAACAGGTCGCCGGCGCCCTCATGGATGAACAGCAGATCGTCGCCGTCGCCGTTGCGGACCAGGTGATCCATCTTGCCATCGCCGCGCCAATAGCGGATGCGCAGGTGATCGTTGTACAGCACCTCGGGCGCTGCCCAGGGCGACACGCTCGGCATCCCGAGCGCATTCATATCGAACGCGCGGGGACGCAGCGGACCCTCCCAGCTTTTCCAACTGGTCGGCGGATGCTTATGCAGCATTTGCGTGGATGGACCGAAGAAACCCTCGCGTCCGAACTCCCGCTCATAGGTTTCGGGGGGCAAATCGCAATGGGCCTGACGGGTAGCGGTGCCCTCGGACAGGGGCAGCCTTATCCACCTTCTCATGTTCGGTCCTCCTTGGAACGAGCCGATGCTCAAGGATGAATTTTCATTTTCCGCCACGGCTGTCAAATCATCGACAGGTTTACTCGCCGATTATCTTGATCAGCACCCGCTTGGGACGCCGGCCGTCGAACTCACCATAAAAAATCTGTTCCCAGCGGCCAAAATCCAATTTGCCCCTGGTGATCGCGATTACCACCTCGCGGCCCATCACCTGCCGCTTATGATGCGCGTCGCCGTTATCCTCGCCGGTGCGATTATGATGGTAACGCTGGGGACTGGAATCGTATGGCGCCAGTCCCTCCAGCCATCGCTTGTAGTCCTCGTGCAAGCCCGGCTCGTCATCGTTGATAAACACCGAGGCGGTGATATGCATCGGATTCACCAGGCATAGACCCTCGCGCACGCCGCTCTCGGCCACCGCAGCGGATACTTCGCTGGTGATATTCACGAAATCCATCCGCGCCGACACATTCATGGTGAGATATTTGGTATGTGACTTCATTTTTTTGTCTTGTCCGCCATTCCATTTTTGGGCCAGCCCGCAGCCGCAGCCCAATAAATAAACCCTTTATCTCGCAAGTATATTTCGAGCAGATCGAGCGTGATATGCTTGACCTGTAAGCTAACGCGGGCTAAAGCGGACGGAAGGTAAATCATGGGTGCCAGCACGCAAATACATCAGACCTACGCCAACGGCCATCCGGCGGTCGATCCGACCCAGGTGCCGTACCGGCTGTATACCGATCCCGAATTATACGCGCGCGAGCAGGAGCAGTTGTTTCGCGGGCCGACCTGGAATTATCTCGCGCTCGAGGCCGAACTCGCCAAACCGGGCGATTTCCGCGCCAATTTTATCGGCGAGACACCGGTATTCATCACGCGGGACCAGAAAGGCGAACTGCACGCGCTGGTCAACCGGTGCGCTCATCGCGGCGCGATAGTGTGCCGCGAGGTGCGCGGCAATCGCAAGACCATGGTCTGTCCGTATCATCAGTGGAGCTACGACCTGAACGGGACGCTGCGTGGCGTGCCGTTTCGCCGCGGAGTAAATGGTAAGGGCGGCTATGCGGAGGATTTCAATCCGGCCGAGCATTCGCTGACGCCGGTCAGAATCGCCACGTATCGGGGTTTGGTGTTCGGCACGTTTTCCGATGATGTCGCGCCCTTGCCGGAGTATCTCGGACCGGCGATGCGCGAACATTTCGACACTATTTTCAATCGCCCGATCGAGGTGCTCGGGTTCTCGCGCCAGCTAATCCACGGCAACTGGAAAGTCTACGCCGAGAATACCAAAGATCCCTATCACGGCAGCCTGCTGCATATGTTCCATGCCACCTTCGGCAGCTATCGATCGTCGCAGGACGGCGGCATGAAGGTGGACGAGCAGGGGCGAAACAGTCTGATTATCGCGCTCAAGTCGGACGAAAAGCAGGAACTGGCGGCCTATACCAGCGAGTCGGTGGGCAGCTACTCGAAGACGCTTAAACTGGCGGATCCGACGCTGCTGGCGGCGCGTCCGGAATTCGATCGCTTCAGCACTACCATCCAGTACATTTTTCCCAACCTGGTGGTGCAGCAAATCAGTAATACGCTGGCGACGCGCCAACTCGTGCCTAAAGGGGTGGACAAGTTCGAATTGCTGGTCACCTACTTCGGCTATCGCGATGACGACGACGAGATGCGCACGATGCGGATCAAGCAGTCGAATCTAATCGGGCCGGCCGGACTGATTGCGCTGGAGGACGGTTACGCGGTTGAACTGGTGCAGCGGGCGGTGGCGTACGATCGCGAGGCGCACTCGTATATCGAGCTTGGCGGGCGCGGCACCGGCAATGACGACAGCCTGGTGACGGAAAGCGCGATTCGAGCGTTTTGGAAATCCTACGGCGAACTAATGGGCTTGCGATGGGGTGGGTCGGCAGATGGAAGCAACGGAACTGCGCGCGCGGATTGAAGATCTGCAGGCCGCGTACGCTGAATGTCTGGACAGCAATCGGCTTGAACAATGGCCTGAGTTTTTCACTGAACGCTGCATCTACAAGATAATCCCTTACGAGAACGAAGCGCTGGGGATGCCGATTCCGCTGATGTATGGTGACAGCCGCGGGATGCTGCGCGATCGCGTGGTGGCGCATCGCAACGCCAATTTCTTCGCGCCGCATATGTATCGGCATCTGATTGCGCGCATGCGGATTGCCGGCAACGATCATGGTGTGGTTTCGACGTTCACGAATTATGCGGTGTACCGCACCATGCTCGATCCGGGCGATTACGGGCGATCCGAGCTGTTCAGCGTCGGGGTTTATCAGGACAAGATCGTGTTCGAGAACGGCAATCCGCTGTTTCAGGAAAAGATCGTGGTGATCGATACCAGTCAGATTTCGACCCTGCTCGTCACTCCGCTTTAGTTTTCGGAACGCGCCGGAAATCGATCGGCACGGTCCGGCCGCAATCTAATCAGTCCAAAAAAAAGGGGCGGGCAGGCTTTTCAGCCCGTCCGCCCCTGAAATGGCGATCCGAACTACTGAATATTGACTCCTCCGGATTGGCTGAAGGCATCGACCTGCTGCACGGTCAGGCTGCCCGGCCCCGCACAGGCGGCGGCTGAGTTTTTCGTGAAGTTGCTGCTGCAAGCTGCCGCGGTGAGCGTGCCGGTGCCGTTATCGCACAGAAACGACCAGGTGACCACGAGATGATGGTTGCCGCCGCCGACGCTGGGCGCGACAAAATTGAAGCTATGCGCGGAGGCGGTGCTCAGGACCAGATCGATGTTGCAGTTGTCATTGTTGGCGCACTCAGTTAGCTGGCTGAAGAGAGTGCTGCTGAGCTGTTGGAAGCGCTCGTCGTAAATCACGCCGCTGCCGGTGTCTGGTGCGACCGGATTGCCATCCATGGTCACATGCACCACCACTGCCGCAGTTTCGCTCGACAGGCTCTTCGAAGTGTAGATGTTGGTGTTGGTGTAAAGGCCCGTGACCAACGAAGGCGTGATGAGTAGAGCGGTCTGGCTCGAGTTCGGAGTTTTGATTGAGGTGTCCATCTCGGTTCCCGCAATTCCGCCCGAAAGCGAACCGTCTGCTGAAGAAAGCACACACTGAGGCGTCAGCACCTGCGCGGCAAAGTTGCCGCTGCTCTGAGCGAAAGCGCTTGAGGCGACGATAGGCATCGCCAAAGCGAAAGCGGCCGCTAGAGATAAGTTCAATCGTTTCATTTCTCTCCCCTGATTTGAAAAAATGGTTAAACGCGTCCACTCGTCAGAATGAACGCCCTACAGTCCTTACTCGGCAAAGTAATCCCCTTCCCCCGCCATGCCCCCTTTTTATGTCAATTAACTAACGTAAGGCAGTATAGAGGCTTGTGTTTAAAACTCAACCGCAAGAGAGTTTTAAACTGTATGAAAAAGACTAATGGGCAGTCTAGCGGGCTAGAAACGATATTGATCGACTGCTGCTTCGATGAACTCGATAGTCCTCGGAGCTCGAAAAGGAAAAATTAGACCGGTGCGTGGGACAGATGGCCCTTGCCGGATTGGTCTCGTGATTCGAATGGATAGCTGAAACCGTCCGGCAGGTTGGTAAACTTCTGGCTCAAACGGAAGGCCCGCCATTTTTCATAGCGAAGCATGAATGGCAAAAAGCCAGCTCTGGCGCAGCCTTTAAGTGATGCAATATTCCTATGCGCCACATATGTGATTGCGGATCGCGCTCCGAGTTCGATCCCGCGCTCAGCTATTTGCGCCATCGCGGCGCTCATGATGCCCAAACCGCGAAACCGCTCGAAAGTGTAAGCGAATTCAAGCAG
>DAHVFB010000137.1 GCA_027317185.1 Deltaproteobacteria bacterium | reverse complement strand
TTCGGGCTAAGCGCTAGCGGTGGTGCGGCGACCCTCGCTGCTAGACGGGATTTTACTCCCAAGGCTGCACCGGCCTGCCGCACCACCAACTCTGATTCTGGTACCACCTCGTCAACATACAAGGATGAGCGATTATCCGATGCTGGCCTGGTGTTCGCTTCTCTATGAGAAAAACCTTGTACCGATGGGGCGCAGATCGAATCAGCCGAAGCAGCTCATGCTTTGGAAGCAGGACCGCTCTTCCAAGTCTGCTCAAAAGGTCAGACATTGGATTCCTTGTCTAGCAACTTACGGTAGATCGCTTTCCTAACGGTATCCAACGACTCTCGAACAAGGGCTTGATTGCGGTCTTTGTCTTTGGACAGCGCCTCTTCCCGGTATGCGTATCGAACGAACGAATCTCGGATTTGCGTACATAGAAGGTTTGGTTTGATCGCAGACGTTTCTCGACGAGACTAACGGTCTGAAGAATTGAAAGGTGATGGTCCAGTTCTTCGCGTGCGGATTTGCAGCCGAGAGCGTCGAGACTGGCTGCAAGGTCTGACTTTGAGACAACGGCCGCGAAGCGGATCAGATCAGCCACCAAAAGCAGAGTGTGACTGATCTGCTTTGGTTGAACGGTTACTCATAACCGTTTCCTTTCCTATCAGGACGGATTTCAAACTGACCCACTACCGATTAAAGAAAAGGATTTGACAAGGTTTCAATCTACCGGTAGATAGAAATCCGATGCCCAGGGATATTCGTAAGACCGCCACGTCTTCTGAGCGCGAGACATTAGACGAGGCATACAACGACACCGCCGTCCAAATCCTTGACGTGGCTCAGGCGTTGGTCCAAAGCCGGGGATACAACGGATTCAGTTATAGGGATATTGCCGAGCGGGTCGGAATCCAAACCGCGACCATCCATTATTATTTTACCAGCAAGGGGGATCTCGCTGCGGCGCTCGTAGCCCGTTACCGAAAGCGACTTGGGCAACGTCGAGACGCGCTCGCCCGAGCCGCAGAAAGCCCCCGGCACCGCCTCGAGCTCTATAGCTCGCTGTTCCGCGCGCTGCTTATCGACAACGATCAATTGTGCCTGGGCGCAATGTTAACGGCAGAGGCGGCCAGTCTACCGAGTGAAGTCGTCCGAGAGACGACGCGGTTCTTCGATGACAACGTTTCGTGGCTGGCTGATGTAATCGAGGACGGTCGGCGGTCCGGCGATTTCGTCTTTGCAGACAGCCCTTTTATGCAGGCCCGCATTCTTTTCGCCGCACTTGAGGGCGCGATGCTTATGGCGCGCGCGGCCAAAGACGTCGGAATGTTCAGTAGCATCGCACAGGCCATGATTTCGCAGCTACAGGGCATCAGCGACGCCTGATATCCCACGGAGCAGTTACGAATGGCAAAGAAGATCCATCTCAACGCCTTCACTCAGTGCTCGATCTGCCCCCAATCCAAGGGCCAATGGAAACATCCACTGGATCGGTCGTCGACTGGTTACCGCGACCTTGACTACTGGGCCGAGATGGCTCGCACCCTGGAGCGGGGACGGTTCGACGCGCTGTTTTTCGCCGACATTCATGGAACCTACGATGCCTACCGCGGCACACGCGAGGCGGCGGTGCGCCACGCCGTGCAGTTTCCATGCAATGACCCCACCGTGATAATTCCGGCGCTCTCGATGGTAACGCGCCATCTCGGCTTCGCGACGACCTACAGCACGACTTATCATCCGCCCTATCAGACGGCGAAGCTGTTCTCGACGCTCGACCATCTGAGCGGGGGACGCGTGGGATGGAACGTCGTGACCTCGTACCTGCCAGACGCGGAAAAGAACGGACTCGGCGAAGTTCTGCCACATGACGAGCGCTACGACCGCGCCGACGAATACATGGAGGTCGTCTACAAGCTGTGGGAGCAGAGCTGGGAGGAAGACGCGATCATCCGTGACGCCAAGCGCGACATTCATACCGACCCCGCCAAGGTCCACGAGATTCGGCACCAGGGAAAATATTTCGACGTGCTGGGACCGCATCTGTGCGAGCCTTCGCCACAGCGCAGCCCGGTAATTTACCAGGCCGGACTGTCGGGGCGCGGGATGCAGTTCGCGGCGACCCACGGCGAGGCGCTCTTCGTCGTCTTTCCCAACACTACCGTGTGCCGGGCGTACTGCGACCGCATTCGCCAGCTCGCCGTGGAAAAGGGCCGGGACCCGAAGCACCTGAAGATCCTGATCGGAATTGCGCCGGTGGTCGGTATGACCGACGCCGAGGCGCGGCTCAAGCACGAAGAGATGATGAAATACGCCAGCGCCGAAGGCGCGTTAGCGCTGTTCGGCGGCTGGACCGGGATCGATCTCTCCAAGTACGGGCCCGAGGACACTATCGGCCACGTGAAATCCGAGGGGATGCAGTTCCTTGCGCAGTATTTCTCATCGGTCGATGCGACGCGCCAGTGGACGGTGCGCGAGGTAGGCGAGTTTCTGTCTATCGCCAGCGTGGTGCCGGTACCGGTGGGCAATTACAGACGCATCACCGACGAGCTCGAGCGCTGGGTTGTCGAAGGCGGCGTGGATGGCTTCAATTTGCTGGCCGTCGATGCGCCGGGCGACTTCACGGCCTTTGTCGACCTTGTTGTGCCCGAGCTGCAGCGACGCGGGATGCTTCGGACCGAATACGAAGGTAGTACGCTGCGCGAACACTATTTCGGCGAGGGCCAGCGCCGCCTCGCCGCCGATCATCCTGGAAGCGGCTACAAAAGAATTTCCGGCGTCGCGACGAATTAGCCAGGGAGCTTGCTTCAGTTGGACACCCGGCGAAGGCCGTGCGCCGTCAGGAGTTTTTCGAAGGTATGATATGAATCCTGTGAGCGATGATCGAAGGTGATGGCGTGTCCGCGAATATCCCTGCGCGTGGCCGCGTGTTGACTTGTACCTGGGCGCCCACAGTGGTGGCGCGGCCTGACGACGCGCGCAGCGGCGCAGCGCTCAGCGAGCGGCTGCTCACACCCGTGCGCTATGCGGAGAAGCTCGGAATTGACTATTTGCTGATCGCGCAGAGATGGTGGGGTTCAGGTGAGGAAACCGAGCGTTCGACTTACGATTGTCTTGCGATGACCGCGTTTTATGCGGCCCATACGAGCCGCATCCGCCTTATCACCGCAGTGCATCCCGGTTTCTTCAATCCCGCGCCGATCGCGAAATGGGGTGCCACAATCGATCAGATCAGCGGCGGCCGCTGGGCGATCAACGTGACCTCCGGGTGGCACGAGGTCGAATTCGGGATGTATGGCGCGGCCTTGTTAGAGCACGACGATCGCTACGCGCGTTCGCGCGAGTTTATTGAAGTGCTGCGCGGCGCGTGGGCCAGCGAGCGCTTCAGCTACAAGGGGCGCTTTTACCACGTGCACGACCTTAGCGCCGATCCGCGCCCACTGTCGCCGCAACTCGAAGTATTCCAGGGCGGGCAATCTCCAGCAGCGATCGCCCTTGCGGCAAGCCACTCGGACTGGATGTTTCTCAACGGCGGACCACCCGAACGGATTCGCCCTATTATCGAGGAGGTGCGCTCGCGCACGGCAGCGACCAGACGCCGGGTGCGATTTGCCCTGTATGCCATTCCACTGTGCCGCGAGACCGATCGCGAGGCGCAGGCGGAGATCGAGGTGATGCTCTCGAAGCTTCCGCCCGATTTGCACGAGCGGCGCAAGCTGGCGCACTCCGGTGCGCAGGGGATGTGGTCGGCGAATGCGGACAAGCTCGCGATGCTCGACACCAACGAAGGCTACTTGAGCGGGCTTATCGGTAGCCCGCAAACGATTCTGAGCCGGATGGCGGAGTTTCACGCTCTGGGGATCGACTGTTTCCATCTTGCGCTAGTAGATGAGCGCTTCAACCGCGAAGTGCTGCCGAGATTGGCGTCCCTCTCTCATACGGCGTCGGCGCTGTCCTCAAGATCGAGCGGATAAGTTTCAGCACAGCAACGTATGAATGTGCGGGACTAAAGAGTGGTCGAAGGTGCTGTAAACAAACTCCTTCGCGGCGATGCGTAAGCAGCGCTCGATGGGATCGTTGATACTTAGGGTTGCGCAATGCCGATGCCGCGTTCGCGGGCTTATCTGGAAGGCTGCAGCAAAACCGGCTTCGTGGGCGCGTCGATCAGCCGTTTACGGCCATCGTAAGTGCCGCTCTTACTGCAATAAGAGTACTAATATGGCGAGACTCACGGTAGTGCTCGGCAGCGTTACGCCGCCCGGCCGTTCGCTCAGGGCAATGGAATGGTCGGTTCAATGTGCCTCAGAAGAAGTCCCGGGCACTGAGGCCCGGCTTCTTAATCTGGCGAACTACAAGGTTGCTTTCGCGGACGGGCGTCCGCCCGAGCAGTTCCGGCGACGATACCGCGGCGGTGGTGCGCGCGATCATGGAAGCCGACGCGGCGCTGTTTGCAAGCCCGGTCTATCGCGGCTCGTTCAGCGGCGCCCTCAAAAATCTGCTCGACCATCTTCCGGTCGAATCTTGGAGTGAACCCTTGAGGCTGGACAGTCTGGACGGCACCGAATTGGACCAGGTTGCGGGGCATATTATCTGCAGTTTCGACTTATTCCTCTCGACTCTGTTAACAGCTTTCCGGCGCCGCCCTCTACTTGGTGTGAGGGCGGAGCGGAAAGCGTTATGGGTTTTGGATCCGGGGCCGCCGCGTGGTGCGCCGCGCCGGCCAGCATTTCTGCTGCTGGACCAGCGGCGCGCGTGGCGGCCGCGCTCCATCTTTGCTCGAATTGCACCGGTGCGAGATAGCCCAGGGCCGAGTGCAACCGGCGCTGGTTGTAGACCTCATCGATGAAGCAAGGCAGACGTGCGATGACCTCGTCGAAGGTTTGGTAGTCGCTTAGATAAACCTCCTCGCACTTGAGTGTCTTCATAAAACTCTCGGCCTTTCCGTTGTCGTAGGGATTACCGCGTCGGCTCATCGAGCCGACCAGCCCTTGCGCCGCCAGTTCGCGGCGATATGCTCCGGCGGCGTACAAGGCGGATTCAAACGGTCGTCGCAACATAACGTTCCTAGCTCATCGAAGATACTGGTCCAAGGCTTCCGCGGGGGTCTTCCATCCAAGGGCTTTTCGCGGCCTTGAATTGAGGGTCATCGCCACCGCCGCGATGTCATCGGCACTATGTGCGCTGAGATCGGTTCCCTTTGGGAAGTATTGGCGTAGCAAGCCGTTGGTATTCTCGTTGGTGCCGCGCTGCCATGGGCTGCGCGGTGATGCGCCGGTAGCCGTAGCGCGGAAACTCCGCGCATAGCATGGTGATTCGTTCGTGCAGCGCCTTTTTCACTTCGGTCGCGCGGCGCGAGTGGTAATAATAGGTCGATCGCGCGAGCTTCATGATTTGGCATCCTCGGGCGATCGAGAAGGCCTGGGGCCGCTCACGATAGAGCAGCTCCCGTCGTTCGCTGCGGGTCCCAGTCGCGCCCCTTTTTGAGCAGGTCGACCTCCATCGTCAGCTGGCCCACCTTGCGCTCCAGATCTGCGATCTTACGCTCGTACTCGGCCACGTGCGCCGACTCGGCCAGCTCGTCGGTGAACTCGCCCGCCTCGTCTTTGCGGATCCACCCGCCGAATCAGATTGCGCGACAGGCTGTAGCGGCGCGCCAACTCATGCAGACCGGCGCGCCCTTCAAGATAATCCTGCGCCATCTGCCGCTTGAACTCCGAACTGAAACTCCGATGCCGAGCCATGGCCTATCCTCCGATAAGCCCCTTACCCGGTCCAATTGGTACCTGCCTCGCTGTCCAGTTTTAGGGGTTCACTCCAATCGCTGTCGGACTTCGCCCGGATGGTCGAGATCTTCGATGGCCACCAGGTTTCCTTCGTCGCGGTCACTCAGCAATTTAATACGACGACTTCGATGGGTCGTTTGACGCTCAACGTGTTGTTGTCATTCGCGCAGTTCGAGCGCGAGGTAACCGGCGAGCGCATCCGCGACAAGATTGCGGCCTCCAAGCGCAAGGGCATGTGGATGGGGGGCATGGTCCCGCTCGGTTACGAGGTGCGCGACCGCCAGCTCGTTGTGGTTGAATCCGAAGCCGTCACGGTCAGACATATCTTCGAACGCTACTGCGAACTGAGCAGCGTGCGCCTACTCAAGGAGGAGCTTGATCGAGACGGCCTTCGCTCCAAGCTACGCATAGCCAGTAATGGCTCCCGCTCCGGTGGGAAGTCTTTCGCGCGCGGCGCGCTTTACACCCTTCTGCGCAATCCCATCTATGTCGGCGACGTGCGCCACAAGGACGCGCACTACCCGGGCCTCCATCAGCCGATCGTCGAGCGTTCAGTGTGGGATAAGACTCAGGAACTTCTGTGCGCCCATACGGTTCGGTTCGATGGCAAGCCGACCGGGTTGATGCCCAGCCCGCTGATCGGCAAGCTGTTCGACGACCAAGGTGAACGGTTGACGCCGAGTCACGCAGTCAAGGGCAACCGTCGTTATCGATACTACGTCTCGCAGTTTAATGAAGGGCGTCAGTAGTAAATCTTGTCAGGGTTGGCGTGTTCCCGCTATGGAGATTGAGCGCAACCTCGCCGCTGCCATCGCCAAGGTATTGGACGAACGCACCGCTATTGCGGCCGACGTCGATAAGTTCGGACTCCGCACGCACGACATAACTACGGTCTTTGACGCCGCAACGGAATGGAGTAAGTGCGTACGCTCGGAGTCTGAGACTGCGACAGCACTAAGTACACTGGTCGAGCGCGCGGAGCTTCACCTGGATGGCGTTCGACTCTCGATCAAATTGCCGCTCCCCGCCTCCGGCCCGCCGAAGACGAGCGGCTCGACTCACCTTTCGCTCACGCGTCAAATACCACTGCAGGTGAAGCGGCGCGGGATTGAGATGAGGCTTGTTATCGGGGCCGGTTCTGCGTCTGTGGCGAGAGTTGATTCGGCAATCCTGAAGGCGGCGGCACGAGTCCGCGGGTGGTTCGATGATCTGGTCTCGGGTCGCGCGGCTTCGATGCTCGAAATCGGCCAGCGCGAAGGCATTGGCAAGCGCTACGTCAGCCGCATGATTCGCCTGGCTTTTCTCGCGCCGGCGATCGTCGAAAGAATCGCCGAAGGGCGCCAGCCGCCGGAACTTACGGCGCAGGCTCTGTCTACCGGTCGTGGCGAGTTGCCGCTCAGCTGGCACGCGCCGGAAAAGCTGCTCGGCTTCGCCGATCCGGCCTGATCGCCCCACCACTCACAACATACTCCCTGGATTCTTTCAGTACTTCCGGTTCCACGTCATCGGTTTGGCGATTTTCTGCGCCACCGCGGAATCGCCGAAGTCCACCGCCGAATCCGGTAATGGAGAGAAACCGCTAATATCGCGCCGCCCGGCCTTTTGAGGGCCTCTCTCCGGTGCGCTTCAATTGCGGATACTCGCGACCAGGCCGCGTTAATAGGTGTGTCTAGGAATAATATAGATAGATAAAGACTCAATGGCGGAGAGGGGGGGATTCGAACCCCCGGAGCCCAAAGGGCTCACGTGATTTCGAGTCACGCCGGTTAAACCAGACTCCCGAACCTCTCCGCGAATACGGCAGCATTTACGTTTGCGTCCGCACAGTCAAGCCGTCCGCCGCGTCCTTTTGAATCGCGCCGTCCGGCGCGTTACTCCTGACCATTCGCCAGCGCCGCGACGATAGCGCAGCACCCACGATAAGATCGCGCGGCTTGGCCGGGAGTCCAACACCACCATGATCATGCCGAATCCATATATCGCCGCGGGCGTCGCCGTCTCGACCGCGACCACCGATGCGATCTACGTGTTGTTCAACGCGGCCGTCAGCGCGCGCCGGCGGGTCCGGGCCGCCAGCATGAGCAGTCTTTGGTACCTGCTTTCGGCCTTTGCCGTGATCAGCTATACCAGCAATCCGGTTTACGTGATTTTCGCGGCGGCCGGCTCGTGGCTTGGAGCGTTCGGCGCGGTGACCTGGGTCGGCCGCGGCGATCTGCCGGCCAAGCCGCATTGAGCGGATGCGCCGGACGGACGCCCGCGCCGCGATACCGTTACGCGCGCCGGTCTGCTAGTTTCGCCCCGATCAGAGCAATGTTAGGGCTGACCGTGGAGATCGATTATGGCGAGTGCGGTAAAAATGGGTGGTACGCCGGATAACTGGCGCGCGCAACTGGGATCGAAGCTGGTGTCGCCCGACGCTGCCGTCGCCCATATCAAGTCGGGCGATCGGATTAACGTGTCGATCGCGCAGGCGACGCCCTTTTCGCTCTGCGCCGCGCTGGCCGGCCGGCTGATGGAGCTCGACCACGTCGTCGTCAACCATTCGGCGTCGCTGTTCAATTGGGATTTGCCGGGTATCGGCGATCGCTTTCGCCTGGAATCGTTCTATCTCTCGCCCATCAACCGCGATCTCTACGCCGCCGGCCCCGCCGAGTTCGTGCCGGTTTCGTACTACCGCGAAGGCACGCTGCCGCCCGGGCTGCTCGACTTCAACGTCTGCCTGATCACCGTCGCGCCGCCCGACGAGCATGGGATGCTCAACTTTGGCGACGTCCAGATCATGTCCAAGATGCTGGCGCGTGCCGCCTCGCTGGTCATCGCCGAGATCAATCCCGACGCCGTGCGCATCGGCGGCGATAATTCGATTCACGTCTCGGAGGTCGACTGGCTGGTCGAGCGCGCGCCCGACGCGCCGGTGTTTCCGCTGGTGCCGCCGCCGGTCTCCGAGGAGGAGCGCCGCGTGGTCGACGCGATCTGCTCGGCCGTGGCCCGCGACCTGATTCCCGATCGCGCATCGATCCAGATTGGCGTCGGTTCGACCTCCGGCGCCCTGATGCCCTACCTGCGCAACCATCACGACCTTGGGATGCAGACCGAGATCATCCCGTGGGGCACCGCCCCGCTGGTCGAGGGTGGCGTGATCACCGGCAAA
>DAHVFB010000136.1 GCA_027317185.1 Deltaproteobacteria bacterium | reverse complement strand
GGTAGGAGCATCCGCCACATTGTCCACCTGTGGACCTTCGCGCAGGGCGATTGGCTTTCCGCGGTCCGGCCGTCCCGCCGCGGGGGGCGCCGACAATCCCGTAGTCGCGGGCCCGGGCTGTGGGAACGGTATCGGAAGTGGCCCGCGCGCGTCCGACGGCTTCGCGGCCATCTTCATGCCCGGCATGTCGCCCATCTCCATCCCCGACATGTCGTCGCCCATCTCCATGCCGGGCATGCCGTCCATCGTCATACCGGGGACGCTCTGCGGCCCGGCGGTTGGAGTGCCCGACGGAGTCGCACCTCCCATCTTCATTCCAGGCATTTTGCCCATAGCCATTCCCATATCGACCATCGTGAGCATCGGCCGTGGATCCATCGGGGGAATCGGCGCGCTCATGCCGCCACGCGGCGCCAGAGTTGCGCGGGCATAGCCGGTGCGATCCTCCGATTGCGCGAAGATAGTAAATGCGGAAGCGTCTTGCGGCTGGACGATCACATCGTAGGTTTCAGCCACCGATATTCTGAATTCATCGACAACGACCGGCTCGATATCGTTGCCGTCAGTCTGCACCACGCTCATCGGCAACCCCGGGATGCGCACGTCGAAGATGCTCATCGACGAACCGTTGATGAAGCGCAGCCGGACCCGCTCGCGCGGATGAAACAGCGCGGTCCAGTTGGCGGCCGGAGGCTTGCCGTTGATCAGGTACGTATACGTCGATCCGCTTACGTCCAGGATGTCGGTGGGGTTCATGTTCATCGCCCCCCACATCAGGCGGTCCGACACCGTGGCCCCGAGTCCATTTTTCCTGACGTCTGAGATAAACGTTCCCGCTGTCCGCTCTTGATAGTTGTAGTAGCCGCTCTGTTGCTTGAGATTACTGAAGATGGTTTCGGGATTCTCGTCGGTCCAATCAGACAGTATGATTACGTAGTCGCGATCGTACTGAAGTGGATCCTGGCCGCGCGGTTCGATAACCAGCGGCCCATAAAGTCCCGTCTGTTCCTGGAAACGGCTGTGGCTGTGGTACCAATAAGTGCCGCGCTGCTTGACCGGGATTCGGTAAGTAAACGTCTGGCCGGCGGGGATGCCTGGAAAACTGAGCCCGGGAACTCCGTCCATATCGGCGGGCGACCTGATTCCGTGCCAATGAATCGAGGTCGGCACCTTCAGATGGTTAGTCACCGCTATCGTTACGGTGTCGCCTTCGCGCCATCGTAGCGTCGGACCTGGCACCGAACCATTTACCGCCGTCGCGAAAGAGGGTCGACCGGTAAAATTCACCGGAACCTGTCCGATGGCCAACTCGAAGTAACTGCCCGATAGGGCGGGAAGTCCACCGACGACCTCCGCGGGTAACGTCGGCAATTTCCAGAGTTCGAGGCCGGCGATTACTCCTCCGGCGATCACTCCTTGAACAAAACGGCGTCGGGTAATTCCCTCAGAGGCTCGCGGCGCTCTATCGCCGAGCGTCGGCGCACGTCTGGCGCGATCAAGATCAGCTGACATACCGGAACCTCCAAAGCGGCGATCAAACAGTCGGGCAATCTTCCACGAGCATCGAATGCGCGCGGCGACGCCGAATCGATCCATGAAAGGCGTTCCGATCGAACCGCGAGTCGTTCGGACGAAACGGACCTGCCGATTTCTGGAGGTTCAGAGCAAAAGCGAACGAATAGCTAGAAAGAGCGGCACGGCGGAGGGCGGCGAGTGCTGGGTGGTCATCACGACGAGTCTGGCCGCACCTTCGACATGATCAAATATTGGCGCGCCGATAGTCGCGGGAAACTGCAAAAGAAAATGGCTTGTCCCGACGGAATCCGATTCGGAACTAACCTCCGCGGGGCTACTGCACGCCGCCTCCTGGCAGCATTCATGGCCGCCGCGAGAGTTTTGCTGATGGCCGTGCATCGGGCAGGTGCCCTGCCGCTGATGCGCCGCACACGAAGCCGTCTGACATACGGGCGAAGCGGCGGCGCACGCCCCGACGCTGTTTACCAGGAGCGCGAGCATAAAAACGATTGATATTTGAAGACGGAACAGCATCAAAGGTAGGCGGTGCCCGCTCTCACCCGCCCAGTATAACTCTTCAGATTTTACCTTGTTCAGTCAAGCGGCGACGGGCGGATTATTCTATAACGAGCGGAAAACGGCTTCCTTCGAATGCCGGAAAAATGGCGGCGTTGGTCGAGGAGTATTCAGCGCAAACCACCGTCACAGGATCGGAAAGATCCAAAAGATCACGCCGACGAGAACGATGAAGGCTCCGCTCAGTACTTCACCGTAGCGTTCAAATCGGCCGAGACTGACGCGCCGTAAACCTTCGGTCGAATAGACGCAAAGGAGGACGTAGGTTGCGATCGTGCTCGTGCCGAACACCACAGCCATCGCGGCGATCAGCCCGAACCCGTATTTGCCAGCGGCAAAAAAAGCCGGGATGCCCTCCACCATTGGCGATGAACCAAGGATCAGCAGCAGCGCGGTGCGGGCCGGAGTCCGGTGATGATGTTCGTGGAGTGGCGGCGCCGAGCCGATTTCCGCCATCACCACATGCAGGGTATCCGCGTCATGGTCGTGCCAATGCGCGTGGGGCGTTCCCGCACCGTGGCGATGCGTATGGGAGTGCGCTGAAGCAACCGCCGCGCCTCGCTCCGGCGCATACAGCTTGTCGTGTTCGGGTCCGTCTTCGTGCTCTTCTCCATGGTTATGGCCATCGGGATCGTGCGCGTGTTCGGTGAACTGTCCCTCGAACGAATGAGAATGGGTGCGGTGATCGATCATGACGACGACGGCGAATTGATGGGGCTCCGGGATTTCCTCAATCGATCGCCAATAGCCATCGCACTTCGCGAACCTGAAGAGCTGCCGACCGCCATCCTCCCGAAGTGTTTCGACTCTGGCGATATCGATCGGCAGCCCGGACAAATGGAAATGAGCCGGCGCACCGCTTTCGAAAATGGAGAGCGTCAGTTCGCCTTCATCTGTCGCGAAGCGTTGCCGCTCCGGTCCGTGACGGAGATCCTCTACGGTTCCGGTATGTGCGAAATCGTGACTGTGGCCATGTCGATGAGCATGGCTATGCCGACCGGCGACCTGCATTTCGCGCAGCGCGCCAAGCGCTATCCAGCCACCGAAGCCGATGAGAGCGATACTGGTCGCGGTGTCGATGATGTGGCCGAACCGCGCGGCGAAGGCAACTCCCGCAAGCCAGACCACCACGGCGATCAGCAAAGTCGACATCACATGGCCGATGCCGGCCTGGAATGCCGCGCGCGCCGTCTCGCCCCTCGTCCAGCCACGTTGCCGCGCGATTAGCGCGATCGGCACCCAGTGGTCGGGAACAATAGTGTGCAGGACGCCAACCGCGGCAACGGCGCCGACCAGCAGCAATTGTGGCGCGTAGTTCACTAATCCCTCTTCACCATCGATGAGTATTCAACCCCGCTCGCAGTGGCACCACTCACACTGTAAGTTCTGCGTGCTGCGAGCAAACGAATTGGTCCGCTAAGGAACCTCTGCACAAGGCTCTGCGGTCACCCTGAGCGCAGCGCATGGGTCCCGGATCCGGGATTCTTCGCTGCGCTCAGAATGACAACCTAACTTGTGCAGAGGTTCTTAGGGGCCGGATCGCCCGGCCGCGCCGGAGTAAAAATCCGGCAGTAGACGTAGTCCTTCACCGAACTCAGCGTCAAGTCGCGGCCCGGCTGAAACTTAATCGCGATTGACAAAAAATTGTTCCGACCGATAACATCCGGTTAATCTTAGAAGAGGACCTAGAATGCCTCAAGCCGTTAGTTAGCAATCTTTCCTGCCGGCCCGTGACGAGTAAAGAAGCGCCCCCTTTGCTACCTGTCGGACCGACTCGGGAACGATACCGGGCCGCTATTTTCGGCTTGACGAAGAGTATCCAGGCGCGAAATGAGATAAGCTTTGGGTGTAACCACGCCGTCGCACAGTTTCTGGTGCAATCGAAAGGTTATGCGCCTCGCGCTTCATGGCCTTTGCTCGGGGGTGGTCAATCCCTCCGAACCGACATCTTAGGCCACCACTTGGCGAATAAACAAGAACTGGAGAGAGTCATGATCGAAAGGACCAAGTCGCATTACGAGGTTATTGTGATCGGCGCCGGGGTGGCCGGAATCTATCAGATCAAACTTCTGGCCGACCTCGGAGTGGACGCCACCGTGCTCGACGCCGCCGCCGACTTGGGCGGGACCTGGTACTGGAACCGTTATCCTGGAGCCCGGTTCGACTCGGAGAGCTACACGTATGGCTTCTCGTTTTCCAAGGAATTGCTCGACGAATGGCACTGGAAGGAAAGGTTCTCGGGTCAGCCTGAAAACCTGCGCTATCTGAACTACGTCGCGGACAAGTTCGATCTGCGCAAATACATGCAGTTCAATTGCAAGGTCGAGTCGGCGCACTTCGACGAGGCCAAGGATCTGTGGCGGCTCAAGGTCGCCGACGGCCGCGAACTGACGAGCCGGTTCGTCATTATGGCGATCGGCCTCCTTTCGATACCCACTCCGCCGCGCCTCAAGGGTATGGAGAAGTTCAAGGGGCGCTCGTTCCATACGTTTCACTGGCCGCAGGAAAAGGTCGATCTGGCCGGCAAGAAAGTCGCCGTTATCGGTACCGGCGCCACCGGCATCCAGGTAATTGCGGAAATCGCGGACAAGGTCGCCGATCTGACCGTCTTTCAGCGCCGGCCCAACTGGTCCGCTCCGCTCAACAACGGACCGATCTCCGATGCGGAGATGGCCGATATCCGCGCGCGCTATGACGAGATCTTCGCGACCTGCTCGCGCACACCGGGCGGCTTCGAGCATGAGCCGGATCGGCGCGGCTTCTACGAGGTCTCCCGCGAGGAGCGGGTGAAGCTGTGGGACCGGCTCTATAACACCCCGGGCTTTGCGATCTGGCTGCGCAACTTCCGCGAGATCTTCACGGACGAAAAGGCCAACGCCGAGTTCTCCGAATACGTCGCGGAGCGGATTCGCCAGCGGGTCAAGGATCCGGTCATCGCGGAGAAGCTGATCCCCCGCGATCACGGCTTCGGCGTGCAGCGGGTGCCGATGGAGACGCGCTATTTCGAAGTCTACAATCGCGATAACGCGCACCTCGTGGACATCAGCGAGACGCCGATCGTGGAGGTGACCGAAACCGGGTTGCGCACCACCGAGCGGGACTACGACTTCGACATCATCGTATATGCCACGGGCTTCGACGCGATCACCGGCGCGTTCGACCATATCGACATCAGGGGCGTCGGTGGGACCAAGCTACGCGACAAATGGAGCGATGGTCCGTCGACGTTCCTCGGGGTGTTCGTTCATGGGTTCCCGAACTTCCTGATGCCGTCCGGCCCCCAGAGCGGCTCGGCTTCGACCAACTATCCGCGCGGTATCGAGATCGGTGTCGGCTGGTGCACGAAGTTCCTCGAGTATATGTGGGCCCACGGCTACACTCGCGCCGAACCGACGATCGAGGCCGAGAAGCGCTGGACCGACCACGTGATCAAGATGTATTCGACGATGCTGATGCGGAAGGCCAAGTCCTGGTTCACCGGCTACAACTCGAACGTTGACGGCCATGAGCATGGCAAGACCCGGTACTTCGTCTACAACGGCGGCACTCCGAAATACGTCAGCAAGATCAAAGAAATCGCAGAGCATGGCTACCAGGGAATCGTTTTCGGCTCAGCTTCTCTACTCGGCCAGGGCCGCGATACCGAGGACCTCGGCGAGAAAGCCGCGGACTAGCTCGGCCGAATCGACGGTTGCACCGGAGTAAAGATCCGGCGCAACTCGCTACTGCGGAGACGTCGATTCCGGTCCAGGCGTTCGTTCGATCGAATCGCCGAGACGCTTCCGACCACGATCGGGGCCCGGGTTCTTCAATGCGCCCGGGCCCCGATTCGATTCCGGCGTTCACTATATTATTTGGTGGATATTGTCTTCCGAGTGCGCACGCGGTCAATGCCTACAAACTGCTGATCGTTGACGAGATCGGCTATCTGCCGATGAGGCCCCAGCTGGCCAATCTGTTCCTCCAGATCGTAGCGCGGCGCTGTGAATGCAGTGCGCTGATACTCACTTCAAATCTCACTTTCGGCAGCCGCGACAGGCAGGCTCAGGCTGGAATCCTGTCCGGCGAAGTCGCGCGTGATCGTCATCAGTAGAATGCGCGGCGCTTGATTTCGGGGGAAAGGTATGGGTACCCTTGACATGCAAGTATTTACTTGCCTATTATCCGCATGAAGGACGTAAACGATAAGGTTTTCAGAGCGCTGGCCGATTCCAGCCGGCGCCGGTTGCTTGATCGTTTGTACGCCAACAACGGCCAGACGCTGAGTCAGCTATGCGAAGACCTGGATATGACGCGGCAGGCGGTCACCCAGCACCTTGGTGTGCTCGAAGCCGCCAACCTCATCGCCACGCAATGGCGGGGACGGGAAAAACTTCACTACCTCAACCCCGTGCCGCTCCAGGAGATTTACGAACGCTGGATCAGGAAATTTGAAAGGCCGCAATTGAGTGCGCTGCACAAACTTAAGCATCGGCTTGAGGATGATAATGATGACTAAGTCGAAATTCGTCTATGTGACCTACATCTCGGCGACCCCTGAACAGGTTTGGAAGGCGTTGCTCGAGCCGGAATTTACCCGCCAATACTGGGATTGCGAGAACCTGTCGGACTGGCAGCCCGGTTCGCCCTGGGAGCATCGGCGTCCCGATCGGGCTGGCACGCTTCGTCTGGCCGGCAGGGTGGTTGAAATCGCGCCGCCGCACCGCCTGGTGCTGACCTGGGCGCTGCCCGCGGACGCGGCGGACCTGGCGAAACACTCGCGAGTCACATTCGAGATCGCACCCATCGATGAAATGGTGCGCCTGACCGTAACCCACGACGAACTTGAGGCTGGTTCCGAGATGCTCCAAGGGATCACGCATGGCTGGCCGCGCGTGCTCTCGAGCCTGAAAACCCTGTTGGAAACTGGGCGTCCGCTGCGGACGTGGGCGACCAACTCGTAGTGGCATATAGCCCCATTGGGCGGCCTGATACCGACGATATAACAACCCGAAGGAGAGAAGCGCGATGACTAAGCACATTACCGGGACACGTAAAGAGTGGCTTGCGGCGCGGGTAGATCTGCTCGAGGCGGAGAAGGAACTCACGCGGCGCGGCGACGATCTGGCGCGGCGGCGGCAGGAGCTGCCATGGGTTCGGATCGACAAGGATTACCGATTCGAAACTGACAAGGGGAGCGCCTCGCTGGCAGACCTCTTCAGAGGGCGCTCGCAGCTCCTGGTCTACCACTTCATGTTCGGGCCCGACTACAAGGCGGGGTGTGCGACCTGCTCGACGATCGCGGACGGGTTCGACGGCTTCGTCGTCCACCTGGCGAATCACGATGTCACGCTGGCGGCGGTGTCGCGGGCGCCGCTCGCGAAGCTGCAGGCGTACGAACGGCGGATGGGGTGGAGCTTCCCCTGGGCGTCCTCGCACGGCGGCGACTTCAACGCCGACTTCAACGTCTCGTTCACCGAGGAGCAACAGCGCGCGGGAAATATCGAATACAACTACCGCCGCGGCGCCCACGCGATGGACGCGACAGAAGTTCCGGCGCCCGTCGCCCAGAACGCGGCCATGACCGGAACCGACGTGGCCACTTATACGCGCGAGAGGCCGGGCATGAGCGCGTTCGTGATCGAGGACGGCGTCGTCTACCACACCTATTCCACCTATGCGCGCGGACTGGACGGCCTCTGGGGCATGTACCAGTGGCTCGACCGCGCCTCCAAGGGGCGCAACGAGACGGGGATGTGGTGGCACCGCCATGACGAGTACGACAAGCGCTGAGCGAAGTCGTGGTTGACGAGGCGCAAACCGCGGAACGGGAGAGCTCACGACGCAGGGCTTCCGAGCGAGCTTCCCGGCGGGCCTTCGTCGCCGTCGCCGCGCTGCTCTTCGCCGCCAGCGCGGCGGTGACGATCATCTGGTGCGCGTCGATGTCCGCGATGCGCGGGATGCCGATGCCCGGCGGCTGGACCATGTCGATGGCCTGGATGCGGATGCCCGGACAGACGTGGTCCGCCGCCGCGGCGGCGTTCCTGGGCATGTGGGTCGTGATGATGGTGGCGATGATGCTGCCGTCCGTGGTGCCCATGTTGTTGCGCTATCGCCAGGGCCTTCGTGCAAGTGATCCGTCGGGCGTGCTCACGGCGCTGGTGAGCGCTGGCTACGCTTTGGTGTGGACGGTCCTCGGACTTGCGGTTTACCCAGTCGGTGCGATTTTCAGCGTCGCCGCGATGCGCTCGGCGGAGTTTTCGCGGATGGCACCGGTCTGGGCGGGCCTCGTCGTATTGCTCGCGGGATTCATCCAGCTCACGCCCTGGAAAGCTGGGCAGCTCCGCCGATGCCGGAACGTCCCACGGTGTGGGCGGTCCCTTTCTTCTGACGCCCGAGGCGCCTGTGAGCACGGTTTGCGCATGGGCCTGCACTGTATATTTTGTTGCTTCAGCTACATGACGATCCTGCTCGTCACCGGCGTGATGAACATAGGGATAATGGCCCTCTTGACCGTCGCGATTACCGCCGAACGCTTAGCGCCGAAGCCCGAATGGGCCGCTCGCGCCGCCGGTGTCGTGACCATTGCATCGGCCATTTTCATGATCGCCCGGGCAGCGAACACATGAGATACTGATGCTCGGGCAGGGCCGTCGACCGAACAGGGAGAGGACATCCAAATTACGGGCGAAACGCGGGCGAGACACTATTGTACGATGAGACGACGAGGTTTATTACATCCGCGTCGTCTCCGGATAGTCGAAAAATTCATGCTTCCTCGGCACTCTCGGGCTCGAAGAAAAGGCGAAGGCGAGATTTCCCCCTAATTATACAGTAAAAGATCGCGTGATTCGGATTTCCAAGGATGGCATGACCGTTGCCTGAAGATTGCGAGCGTCATGCAAGGCGCATATTACTAAAATATATTCCGAGAGCTAAAATGGAATAGAAAGCTGCTAAGGAACCTCTGTACAAGTTAGGTTGTCATTCTGAGCGCAGCGAAGAATCCCGGATCCG
>DAHVFB010000135.1 GCA_027317185.1 Deltaproteobacteria bacterium | reverse complement strand
CGCCTGCTCGGGCATTTTCAGGTCGAACTCGCGCCAGTCCTTAAGCCGCTCGGCAATCGGACGCTTGTGTGGAGTTTCGCGCGCAAATTCGAGAAAACCGGTTATCTTACCCATCGGCATTTTTCCATTGATCTATGGCTTCACCGGCTGCGTGCCGGTGCCGTTATCCACTTCCTCCTCCAACTACAGACGGAGCTTTTTGAGGCAACGACTGGTCCGACGAAAAAGGCCGGGACGCTGCGCTGTGCTCGGCGCCATCAGAATATGAAGCGACTTCGACCTTGCAGGCCGAGCAATCCCGATCAAATCCGAGCAAACTAACCAGCCAACTCAGACCGCCGCCAGCCGCGCCAGATCCGAGTTGACGCTCAGATGCTGTGCTTCAAGCACTTTGCGGTACTCGGTCGGCATCACCCTCACGAATCTGGCGCCATAATTATCCCAGTCATCCAGTATCCGCTCGGCCAGTTCACTGCCGGTGTACTGATGATGCCGCACAATTAGGGCGTGCAACTGTTTACGTTCGTCGTCCTCATCGATCGGCAGCAGATCGATCATGGCGGTATTGCAACGCGAGGCGAAGGTGCGGTCTTGATCGAGCACGTATGCGATTCCACCGCTCATCCCGGCCGCGAAGTTGCGCCCGGTCTTTCCGAGCACTACGACCAAACCACGCGTCATGTATTCGCATCCATGATCGCCGACCCCTTCCACGACTGCGGTCGCACCGCTGTTGCGCACCGCAAAACGCTCTCCCGCCATCCCGCGGAAAAAGGCTTCGCCACCGGTCGCGCCATAAAGCGCGACATTGCCGATAATGATATTTTCCTCGGCCCGGAAGGTGGCCTCGCGCGGTGGCCGCACCGCTATGAAGCCGCCCGACAATCCCTTGCCGCAGTAATCGTTGGCGTCGCCTTCAAGGTATAACGCCACACCCGGCGCCAGAAACGCGCCGAAGCTCTGCCCGGCCGAGCCGCGCAGATGCACCTGGACGGTGTAAGGCGGCAGGTTTTCTTCGCCCCATCGCCGCGACACCTCAGCCGAAAGCAGGGTGCCCACGGTGCGGTTCACGTTGCGAATCGGCAGATGGACCTCGACCGGTTTCTTATGATCGATTGCCTCGCGGCAGGCCTCGATCAGTTTGCGGTCGAGCGCACGATCGAGTCCGTGATCCTGCGTCTCGATACAATGCAGTGGAGCATCCGGTTCGCTCTCCACCCGGCGCAGAATCGGCGCAAGATCGACGTTGCGGGCCTTCCAATGCTCGATCGCATCGTTGGCGTCAAGACATTCGACCCGGCCCACCATCTCGTCAACTTTGCGAAAGCCAAGCTGCGCCATGTATTCACGCAACTCCTGCGCGATAAAGGTCATGAAGTTGACCACGTGCTCGGGGCGTCCTTCGAAGCGTTTGCGCAGCTCCGGATCCTGAGTCGCGATGCCCACCGGACAGGTGTTCAGATGGCACACGCGCATCATGATGCAGCCCGAGGCGACCAGCGCCGCGCTCGCAAACCCAAACTCCTCGGCGCCCAGCATCGCCGCGATCGCGACATCGCGGCCGGTCTTCAACTGACCATCGGTTTCGACCCGGATTCTGCCGCGCAAACCGTTCATCACCAGCACCTGCTGGGTCTCCGCCAGTCCGAGTTCCCACGGTCCGCCGGCATGTTTGATCGAGGTCAGCGGCGACGCGCCCGTGCCGCCATCGTGACCGCTGATCAGCACCACATCGGCTTTGGCTTTCGCGACTCCGGCCGCGATCGTGCCGACGCCGACTTCCGCCACCAGTTTTACGCTGATGCGCGCGCGATCATTGGAATTCTTCAGATCGTGAATCAACTGCGCGAGGTCTTCGATCGAATAGATATCGTGATGCGGCGGCGGCGAAATCAGGCCTACGCCGGGCGTCGAGTAACGAATCTTCGCGATGTAATCATCGACCTTATGTCCCGGAAGCTGTCCGCCTTCGCCGGGCTTGGCTCCCTGCGCCATCTTGATCTGCAGCTCGTCGGCGTTGACCAGATAGTTCGAGGTTACCCCGAAGCGGGCCGAGGCCACCTGCTTGATCGCGCTGCGGCGCCAATCGCCGTTGGCATCGCGCCGGAAGCGCTCGGGATCCTCGCCGCCCTCGCCGGTGTTGCTCTTGCCGCCAATCCGGTTCATCGCGATCGCAAGGTTTTCGTGCGCCTCCTTGCTGATCGATCCGAACGACATCGCGCCGGTCTTGAAGCGTTTGACAATCTCGGAAGCCGGCTCGACTTCCTCGATCGGCACCGGAGTGCGTCCCGGCTTGAACTTGAGCAAGCTGCGCAGCGTCGCCAGATGGCTACTGTGCTCATCGACCAGCCGCGTATATTCCTTGAACAGCCGGTAATTTCCGGAGCGCGCCGCATGCTGCAATTTGGCGATCGTGTTGGGGTTGTACATGTGGTACTCCCCGCGCCGCCGCCATTGGTAGTTACCGCCGGGCTCAAGTTCCGTATTGAGGTTGGGCTCGGCCAAAAATGCTCGCGCATGGCGAACCGCGCTCTCGCGCGCGATAGTTTCGATTCCGACGCCGCCAACCCGCGAGGCAGTCCATGTAAAATAACGATCGATGGTCTCGCGGCTGAGTCCTATCGCCTCAAAAATCTGCGCGCCGCGATAACTCTGCAGCGTCGAGATGCCCATTTTCGAGGCGACCTTGATCAGCCCCTTGGTGATCGCTTTGCAAATGTGCTCGGCCGCTTCATGCTCATCGACCCCCTCGAGCAGTCCCTCGCGAATCATCCCGGCGGTGGTGGCGAAAGCCAGATAGGGATTGATCGCGCCCGCGCCGTAACCCATCAGCAGACTGAAATGCATCACCTCGCGCGGCTCGCCTGACTCAGCGATCAAACCGGCGCGCGTGCGCGTGCCCTCACGTATCAGATGATGATGCACGGCGGCGGTCGCCAGCAGACTCGGAATCGGCGCGGATTGCGAGTTAACGCCGCGATCGGACAGCACGATGATCGTGTAGCCCTGGGCCACCGCTGCTGACGCGCTGGCGCATAGTTGATCGAGCGCCCGCTCCAATCCGGCGCCGCCTTCGTTTACCGGATAAAGCGTACCGAGCGTGATCGTACGCAGCCCCGGCATCGCCAACCGCTTGATCTGTTCAAGCTCGCGGTTGTGCAGAATCGGTCGTTTGAGCCGGAGCTGGCGGCAATGCAGCGGCCCCTCCTCGAACAGGTTTTGCTCGGAGCCAATCGTAGTTTCGGGCGAGGTCACCAGTTCTTCGCGGATCGGATCAATCGGAGGATTAGTCACCTGCGCGAAAAGCTGTTTGAAATAATTAAACAGCGAGGGCGCGTTGTCCGACAGCACCGCCAGTGGCGTGTCGGTGCCCATCGAACCGACCGCCTCCTGACCGTTTACCGCCATCGGCGCGAGCAGCATCTTGAGTTCCTCGGTGGTGTAGCCGAAGGCCTGTTGCTGCTTGAGCAGATCGATCGGCTCGAAACCGGCGATCGAGGGATAACTTTTCGTTTCAGGCAGGGCATCAAGCTCAACCAGATTGTCTATCAGCCACTGCCGGTACGGCTTGCGCGTGGCCATCGACTCCTTGATCTCCTCGTCGTTGACAATCCGCTTCGCAATTGTGTCGACCAGAAACATCCGGCCCGGTTGCAGCCGTCCCTTGAAGGCCACGTTCTCGGGCGCGATATCGAGCACCCCGGTCTCCGACGCCATCACCACCATCCCGTCCTTGGTGACGGTATAACGCGAGGGCCGCAGGCCGTTGCGATCCAGTACCGCGCCAATCTGGCGGCCGTCGGTAAAGGCTATCGAGGCCGGACCGTCCCACGGCTCCATCAGGCACGAATGGTATTCGTAGAACGCCCGCTTGGCCGGACTCATCGCGGAGTCGTTCTGCCAGGCCTCAGGGATCATCATCATGACCGCATGGGGCAGCGAGCGTCCGCTGCGAACCAGCAACTCGAGGCTGTTGTCGAACATCGCGGAGTCGCTGCCGGACGGTTCAATTATCGGCAATAGTTTTTTGATGTCGTCGCCGAACAGCGGCGAGGCGAACAACTGCTGGCGGGCATGCATCCAGTTGATGTTGCCGCGCAGCGTGTTGATCTCGCCGTTGTGCGACATAAAGCGGTAAGGATGCGCACGCTCCCAGCTCGGAAAGGTGTTGGTCGAAAATCGCTGATGCACCATCACCAGCGCGCTTTGCATGAGGGGATCCATCAGGTCGGGAAAAAAGCGCGGAACCTGAGTCGAGATAAGCTGGCCCTTATAGACGATGGTCGCCGCTGACAGGGAACATACATAGAACAAATCGGCTTCGGTGCGTTGCAGTTTTGCGATCTCGCTGGTGACCCGCTTGCGAATTACGTACAGCTTGCGCTCGAACGCTTCAGGATCGGCGATCTGCCTGCCCCGTCCGATAAAGACCTGCCCAATCGCCGGTAACGCACGGCGCGCGATCGTGCCGCAGGCGCTCTCGACCACCGGTACGCTGCGCCATCCCAGCAGACGCTGCCCTTCCTCGGCAATAATTTTTGCGAAAACCTGCTCGAAGATCGTCCGCGTGGCGCGATCCAGCGGCAGGAAAACCTGCCCTACCGCGTATTCGTCGCGCGCCGGCAATCCGAATCCCAACCGGTCGGCTTCACGGGTGAAAAATTCATGCGGAATCTGCATCAGCAGTCCCGAACCGTCGCCGGTTTCGGGATCGCATCCGCAAGCGCCGCGATGCTCCAGGTTCTCGAGTATCTGCAGCCCGTTGCGAACGATCTCATGCGATCGTTCGCCGCCAATATTGACTACGAAGCCAACTCCGCACGAATCATGCTCATGTGCGGGATCATAAAGGCCTTGCGGGGCGGGGATGCCGCGAAAGTTATGCATGGTTGTCCCCCTTTGGGTTGGCAGGATCCGGTTTGCGCGCGCCGGCGTGACGATGCCCCCGTCCATTGCCGCCGGCCTGGGGCTCACAGTTGGTAACTGCGATTTGCGTGCGCTCCGTATGGGTCGATAGCACCACCATGGTCTCGGTTCGCGCCACACCTTCGATCAGGCGAATGGTGCGGATCAGTTTTTCCAGCGACGAGGTGTTCGCCGTCTTGATTTTCAGCAGTACCGTATGCTCGCCGGTAACGTGATGGCATTCGAGCACGTCTTCGAGCAGATCAACGGTCTCCTCGAAAAGCGCGATGGTCTTGGGATGTGAAATCGAAACCCCGATAAACGCGGTGACATCGCGGCCCAGCCGTCGAGCGTCGACCGACGCATGGTAACCACTGATAAATCCGCTGTCCTCGAGCTTCTTGACCCGTTCGATAACCGACGGCGCCGACAGGCCAACCTGTTCACCCAGCTTTACGTGAGAGGTACGCCCATGTTCCTGCAGGATGGAGAGAATCTGCAGATCGATAGAATCAAGCTCGTGGGCTTCATTTCCTGATTTCATAAGGCAAATCCAAAACCGATCCTGTTGAACCGATGGAATTATGTCTCTCAAATCGAGCTTTTTAGGGAGACGGTGCAACTCAATCTAGTTACATCAATTTTATATGTCAAACGGAAAGAACTAGGGGCGAACTACACTTTCTGCCTAAGAAACCATCAGGCGACTTGCATGGAATTATAACAAAACGGACCTAAATGCTTAAAATTTCAGGCTTTTCGGAATTTTAGCTCGATACATTAGGCAAGCTAATATAATATTGGACTTACATTAGTCGTTCCGCGCTCGATCTCCGAGTGCGACCATCAGAATGGGACTTTTGCCGTCAGCATGGGACGAAAAAAACTTGGCGGCGTCATCGTCATAAAAGGTTGACCCGGTGGCTCCGTGACCCAATGCGAAGGAAGCCAGCCAGGCGCGGCCACCAAGAATTCCGGCCTCGAGGTGAACATCCCGGTACCCGCGATTTCCGAGTCGTTCCAGCACGCGGTCTAGGCGCGCCATGTAGCATATAAGCGCGCTACAATCGGTGCCGAGCGGTTGTTCGAGGCACAGATATCCCGCGTTACCGCGAAAATCGCCGGCCTTCAGCAGTTCGAGCCGTTTACTCGTTCGATCATAAAAATAAGCGCCCGCTTCGATTCCCTCCACCGCGTTTGCGATCAGGTAAATGTCGCATAGCGGCGGAAAGTCGCACTGCGGATGATTGCTGGAGGCGGCCAGAATGGCGCACAGATCCGCGCCGGGTATCGCATTGTGACTGAACTCGCGCGTGGCGCCGCGGCGCAGAATTGTGTCGCCCAGTCCGCGACCAGGCGTTGCTCCGCCAGCACCCGCACCGGTGTTCCCACGCAGTTCGCCAGCCGCGCTAATCGCATTCACCTCCGCGAGTGAGAGCAGCCGCGATTCCTGCTGAATCTGCACCAGGTCGGGATAGATAACCTCCTCCGCCGAGAGCGGCATCGCTTCGTAGTCGATTGGCTGGCGCGCATCGGCGGCATCGGCGGATAGCCCGGCCGGCGCGGTTGACCCGATTGCCACCAACGCGGCGATACCCTCGTGAATAGCATCCACGCCGAGCAATGCCTCGATCTCCGCATCTACAAACGCCGTCACCAGATCGGCGCTCAAGCGATCGCCAGTGGCAGCCGCAAGCAAGTTCGCCAGCACCGTGCCGGCATCCCAGAAGCAGTATCGATAAGATCGCGCCCGATATTTCCAGGCGCTGCGCCAGAATATCGAGCTTAAGATTAGAATCGCGCGCGCCTCAACCAGCGACGCCCGCCCGGCGGCGGCATTGGCTATATGATTACGAAAATTGCCTGGGCGCAGCGCCCGCAATTTCAAATCGGCGGGCGAGAAGTGATAGAGCCCCGGCGCGAGGCCTTCGACCGCCGAAGCCGCTACGTAGATTTCGATCGGATAGAGCGCGCCCGCCGAGGCCGCCGCGCGAAAATGATACTCCTCGTCGCCGACCTGGCGCCGCCGCGTAAGACCGTCGGCGCAGAACAGGATGCGAGTCAGCGCCTCGAGATCAAGTTTCTCGCCGGCACTGGCGGCAATCCCGCTCGCCATCGCTTCGAGCGCCGGTATCGAAGCAAGATTCAGATCGCGCGGCAGCATCACCGGCGGCGCATCAGGATAGATTTTGTACGGGATCGGACGGTTGTCCCAGTCGAGCATATGCGGCGAGCTGCGTACACTGGTGTACGAATGCTTGGTCGCTTCGTGAAAAAAGCGCGCCGCCTCGATATCGCGATTACTCAAAAAAGCCGGCCTCCGAAGAACTGACTGTCTCCCATACTAGACGCCAGCGCGGTAGGAGACCACGCGCATCGGAAACGTTCGCGGCTAGTTTTGGCACTCGCGTTGCCGATGCCACGCGATCACGAGGCGCTGGATCTCCGAGGCGCCTTCATAAATTCGCAACGCCCGCACCTGTCGATACACCAACTCGACGCGCAAGCTGAGCCGCCGCCGCCCGCGAACGGAGTTCCAAACGGACCGATGGCCGGGTCCGAGGCGGACGACGAGGGAGAAATCGAAGACGAAGGCGGCGCGGACTTAGAGGGCGGCTTGGGGGGGCAGGCGCAGGACCTTGGGATTGGGATATTGCTTGGGCGGCTGCGGCGGCAGGAAAGTTCCGGGCGGCACCTTCGCGGCCGAGTCCCGGAAGGATTCGTTAAGGCCGTTGCCCGGGGTAGCCTGCTGACCGGCTGGTAGGGGGACAACTTTGGGCGCCACGAGCATCAGACACCCTTGGAGACGTTCGCCCTCCGACGACGTAATCGGCGGCGCAGACTTGCGCTGCTCTGGAGTCATCCGCTGGAGAGCCCGTAGTTTCTTCCCTAGCTCCTCGCAGCGGTAGCCCTTCCAGCGGTCATACCCGGCTTGGCCCGGCGACGGGGGTTGGGCCGCGGCGGGTAGCGAGTTCAAGAGCAGAAACAGCAATCCTGAAACGAATACCGAAAGTGGCTTTCTAATTATACTTTCCCCTCCCATCACACCCTACAGTGGTCTAAATAACAAAATGTCAACTCGCACTTGTCCCAATGGCCAATCATGTCGGGGGCAAGCGCAGGACCTTGGGATTGGGATATTGCTTGGGCGGCTGCGGTGGCAGGAAGGTTCCGGGCGGCACCTTCGCGGCTGAATTCCGGAAAGGCTCATTGATGCCGTTGCCCGGTGCCTTTTGGGGTCCCTGCTTTAGGAGCCAGTCAGGATATTTCGGAGCCACCGAATACGTGCACCCTTCCAGCATTTCGCGCTCGTCAGCGGTGATTGGGCGGTGGGAGCGCAGCTTGGCCCAGATTTCGTCGCAGTGGAAGCCTTGCCAGCGGTCATACCCTGCCTGGCCCGGCTTCGGTTGGGCCGCGGCGTCGCGCGTCGCTGTGATAAGCAACAGGCCTCCCAGAAACAACGCCAAAAACGCTATCATCTTCATCGTCACCCCTCCAGGTTACGACGTTCGCCCTACAATCTATTGCGCAACTGTAACCCCAAGGGTCCCTTTCGTCATTCAGCGAAGCTTGGCGCAAGGCCCGTCCGTCATTCTGAGCGCGGCGAAGAATCCCGGGATTCTTTTCTGCCCAGACTCCGTTCAGAAGGAACCCCGCTTGTGCAGCGGTTCCCTAGTCCTGGTATTCGCGTTGCAGATGACGCGCGATCACGAGACGCTGAATCTCCGAGGTGCCTTCATAAATCCGCAGCGCCCGCACCTGCCGATACAACAACTCGACCCGCACGCCGCGCCGCACGCCGTTGCCGCCATGAATCTGCACCGCTTCGTCGATCGCGCGCCAGGCGGCCTCGGTCGCAAACAGCTTCGCCATCGAAGTTTCCTTGCTCACCTGCGCCGCGCCGGAATCCTTGAGCTTCGCCGCCCGATAGACCAGCATCCGCGCCGCATCGAGCGTGGTGGCCATATCGGCCAGCTTGAACTGGATCGCCTGGTTGTCGATTAGCGGACGGCCGAACTGAACGCGTTTGCGTGCGTAGCGAATCGACTCCTCCAAACCCGCCTGCGCCATCCCGATCGCCGCCGCGCTCACCGACGGCCGGTAAACGTCGAAGGTCTGCATCGCGATACGAAAGCCCTGACCGGCCTCGCCCAGCAATTGGCCGGCCGGGATGGTGCAGTCCTTGAATCTAAGC